>NZ_JBFUGG010000006.1:0-266186 GCF_056403035.1 Flavobacterium sp. P3_A6
GATGGATGAATCTCCCTTCGTCTTTTCTCCTAGTTGGATATTCTGGATATTACGACTTGCGTAGTTCCTTACATTCTGTTCAGACTCTAAAAGATAAAAAGAATGAGGTTATATCTTTCCGACAATGTACTTCTTGAGTCATTTAGCGGGATTTCAACTCTCATCCTCTTTCACTTTATCATTCCAAATATATATCTTTGATAGGAGATTTTATAACTATGCAAACATAGGAGCGGGACTAAATATCTTATGGAAAATAGATTTTCTGCTACTAAAAACCCGACCCCGCAGATTTACATAACGATAGCGAACTGACGAAGTAATTCTGCGCTATCGGGAATAAGGCTTAATTTAGCCAAACCCGCTGTAGCACGAGAACCTTTGCAGTAATTCCATATACTCACATCCAAAATGAGTCTATTCGCTAATAAGAAAAGTATAAGTCTAATCAGCTTTAAACAGTTTGTTTTCAAAATATTAAAAAATATTTGTTCCAATTTGACGCAACCTAATTGAGATTTGTGCATCTAATTAGAAAACAAAATATTATGAAAAAAAATCTAATTTTATTCAGTTTCATTTTACTAATTAGTTGTAATAAAGATGACGAAGTTGTTGAAAACGTAAACCCGCTGTAGTACCAGAACATTGTATGTCATGCAAAAAAATGAAACAAAAACACATTTAAGAAAAATTAAAATATAACAATATGAAATCAACAATTTTGATCTTATTAATAATCACATCACTCACTATCACAAGTTGTGAAAAAGATGATAATACAATTCCAAATATAACAACTGGTATTATTGGAAATATAAAATATGGAATTGGTGATTGTATGCCAACAATTGATGAAAGCTCCAGAATATATAAAAATTACAATGGTGAAATATACTTTATGATAAAATCTGATTTAGAAAATCTTGGCAATGGCAATTTTGAACAATTAAAAGCAAATAGTATTCATTCGAATATAAAAAATGGAGAATTAGCAATTGAATTACCAGTAAATACATATTTAGTAATGCCAGAGGGTGTCAACTTATACTCTGAGTCAAATACTATCACTATTGAAAAAGAAATTGTATTGAATAAAAATTACAAATTTTGGAAATGCACATCCTACTAAAAGAATAATTGAAAAATTATTTTAATAAAGCACGAACACACAACAGCAAGGGTTTCGTTGAGTGCGTAGTACCAACAATGAAACCCGTGTTGAACGGAACCCGACCGTGCAGATCTACACAACGATAGCGCAGAATTACTTCGTCAGTTCGCTATCGCTCGTGTGTAACGGACAGCGGGACTAAATTTCTTATGGAAAATGGATTTTCTGCTCCTAAAAATCATCTCGCTATTCTCAGTAATTCTATTTCAAAAATTAACGTAGAACCTGCTTTAATCATGCCTGATGATTTATCGCCATATGCAAGGTTAGAAGGAATAAAGAATTTATATTTACTGCCTACTTTCATTAACTGTATGCCTTCTGAAAATCCCTCAATCATTGAACCATTAAGCGGAAAAATAGTATTGCCACCGTTGTTTTCGGAACTGTCTAGCAAATCACCATTTATCAACATGGCCTTATAAGAAACCTCTACCTGGTTTGTTTTTAAAGGTTTTGGCCCTGTTCCTTCTTTAAGAACCTGGTATTGCAGACCGCTGGGGGTGGTAATAATGCCGGGTTTCTTTTTATTTTGAGCCAAAAACTTTTCGCCTTCTTCTTTTGGATTTAGGGGTTTTATATATTCTTGTTTTTCCTTTTTGACAAGAGCGGGTTTGCTTGTTTTTAATTTAATACTGCCCGTATTTACCGATACTACGAAATTGGCTATACCCCATTCCTGCCCGTTGGAGAGCCTTACCTCCTGTCCGTTTTTAAACAATCGTTCACCTTTAAATTGATTGCGGGCTGTTATATATACATCACTCCCGGCCACTGTTATGGAAGTAGGCCAAAGAGGGTCTCCATCTACGCTAAGTTCTGCAACAGCTTGTCCGTTTTTCCAGTACACACCTTTATCCCCATCCTCTATATATCCAGTTCCATTGCTATCAATAATACCTCCCGCATACACATCATCGCCCGATACGGCTATGCATACAGCACGGCTTAACCCTGTAGTAACTATTTCGGTACGTCCGTTTTTCCAGTACGCAGCTTGCTTATTTTTATTACCCACCGCATAAGCAACACCATCCAATTGAGTTATGGCAGATACCTCATCTAGTCCATTATTGAGTGATGCTACCTTTTGTCCATTTTTCCAATAAGCAGTTTTATAATTTTCTGATCCTATCACATACACATCATTATTAACTACGGCTATTGACTTAGCTGTTGAACGGTTACTACCAGGAAGCAGTTCAGGTACCCCATTTTTCCAGTATATGGCAATATCATCAAGGGTCCTTCTGGTGTCTCTCTCATATCCAGCCACATAAACATTGTTAGCCACTACAGCGATACTATAAACCCGTGCCCAGGCACCAGGTTTATTGGAAAGTTGTATTTGATGCTCGTTTTTCCAGTATACAGCCTGACCATCCACTATTCCTGAAGTATACACATCATCCCCTATTACAACTATAGAAGTTGCTTCGGCATCGCTTTGCCCATCGGTAAGCGGTATGGGCTGCCCGTTTTTCCAGTATACGGCCGTGTGTTTACTTGTTTTTCCGTTGTAAGATGCCCCTGCTACATATATGTCATACTGTTTGGGAAGACTAACTTTAGTTACGGGTGTATTATTACTTTTGGCACTTTTTTTAGTGCTATGGTTATTCTGCGCTTGTATAGTAAAAGAAAAAAAGCCAAACAGACCAATTAATAATATCCATAATTCAATGCTTAAAGGTTGTTTTTTCATCATCTTTTTTATTTTTTTTAAATTTTATAGTTTTTAGGCTTATTTATTTTTACTGTTAGTATTAATCAGCCTATTTACCCATTTTTTTCCCTCTGTATTTATATAATGCGAATCAAGAATAAAAAAGCAGTGTCAAAAAGCGATTATAAAAGAAAGAAATGTCTTTAAATAATTTGTTTTAAAGTCTGAAAAGAAGTTGTATTCCAAGCACTTTTAAAGATATGAGTATTCAGACTATAGCATTAAAATTAGTAAAAATTTATTCAGCATTCTATGAAAAAAATTAAAAGACACTTGTGCATCCCCCGCTGGAGCTGGCGCAATATCATTAAGTTAAGTTTTGTTTTTTCTTGCAAAGACGCAAGGGCAAAAAGTTTAGAGCTGATTTCTTTGCGTCTTCTCGAGAACTATATTTAGAAAAAGCTTGGCAAGAAATCCTTAACTTAATGACATTGAGCGCGGGGCTCTAACTTCTGAAACTCCAATGTACTGAATAAAAATCTCCTTTTTTTTCGTGAATGTTTTTAAAAATTCATTTTTTTTCAGAATTAAAAAAAAAGCAAAACAAATCTTTTCAATTTAAAATTTTGCGATGATTAAAAAAATGCAGAGCCAAAAAAAATTGCAGGCCATTACTAAGTTCGAGAGTTTTTCCTACCAGCATTACTCATAAGATAAGTCAATACTTATAATTAATAATTAGATTATTTTTTAGTTAATTTATTGAATTTATACTCATTTTTAAAATAAATTATTTTATTAATAATTATTTTTTATCATTTTTTTTAAATAAAATTTTGTTTGTATTATTTTTTTTACATAAGTTTGTGTAATCGATTGCATTCTGATAATCAATATATTAAATTCTATTTTTTTACCAATAACTAACAATTAATTTTTAAAAATCATTTAATTAAAACTTTAACCATTATGAAAACAAATTTTAAATTACTAGTATTATTTTCAATTATTTCTTTTACTGCCTGTGAAAACAGCGACACTCCATTAACAGAAAATGAAACAGCAATTAATTCAGAGGAAGTCAGCACCTCAAGCAATTCTATTACTAAAAAAGCGACAACAATTACAACCGAAGCAGCTTTAAGAACAGCCGTTGCAGCTGCCGCCGCTGGAGATGTTATAACAATTAGCGGCACAATAAATTTGACCAAAACTTTAGAGTTAGCAAATAGCGGTACTTCAAGCTCAAAAATAAACCTAACTGGAGGTGTTTTAAATTGCTCCGCTTTACCATCAGGAAGCTGGGGAGTAAAAGTAAACGGAAGCTATTGGAACATTACAAATATGACAGTAAAAAACGCTCCAGATTGCGGGATTGTTTTTCAAGCTGGAGGCTACAATTATGTTTATAACGTAACCACTTCAGCCAATGGAGATTCAGGGTTGCAAATCTACAATGCATCACATGACAATTACATCAAATCTTGTAAATCTAATGACAATTATGACGCTGCAAATGCAGGCGAAAATGCAGATGGGTTTGCTTGTAAATTATCAGCTGGAAAAAATAATGTATTCGAAAGCTGTACTGCTAATCACAATTCAGATGATGGATGGGATCTTTATGGGCAGCCGTATACAGTAACAATCAAAAATTGTACAGCAAGCAACAATGGTTTTGGAACTAATGGAGATGGTAACGGTTTCAAACTTGGAAGTGCTGGACAAACTGTCGCACATACTGTAACCAATAATACAGCTACAAATAATTTAGCATGGGGATATGATGGCAATGGAAATACAGGTCATATTACAATTACTGGCAGCACTGGATCTGGAAATGGAAAAGGTTTATTTACACGCCTATATTAATTAAAAAATATTTCTGGATATATTGAGGATACCTAATATTTGGGTGTCCTCTTTTTTTTTGGATCATAGATTATAATAATGACTGTCTACTGCAAAGCCTCTCAACTTTTTCTTTTTTAGTCAATATTTAAATTTAAAAAAAATTACATTTATTTCCCCAAAAAAAACCGTTATCACTTAAAATTTAAGCGGTAACGGTTTGTGAAAAAAAAATTATTCGGTTACTAATTCAAAATTATTTTTTTTCTAATTCTCGTATATAGTTAATCAGCTTCCATCGCTGATTATCAGTTAAAATCTCAAAATAAGTGGCCATTGGCGCATTGCCATTAGTTATTTTCCAGAAAATGGCACCATCGGTTTGATTCTTTACATTCAGGGCTGTAAAATTAGCAGGACGCGGCTGTAAGGTAAGACCAGCTTCTCCATTCCCTTGACCCTTATTTCCATGGCACAAAACACACATCTGATTAAATATTATTTTCCCCTCATCTGTTGCTTTTTGATTTCCTACAAATGGGTTTTGCAATGAATTAGAATATTCTGGTGCTGCCCAACTTATTTCCTGCGCAAAACTCTTTGTTCCTGTTCCAATTAGCAGAGCTAATATTGCTAAAAATTGAAATTTTGTTTTCATGGCTAAGTGCTGTTTAATTATACATCAAATTTAAGAAAACGTTATAGTCTTAAACCTGATAATTATCATAAAACCAATACTTTTTTAAATAAAAACCAAAATAACAAGGCAAAATTAAGAAATCCTAAATAAAAAAGCAAAATATCAATTATTCAACATGTTATTTAACGAAGTAACTTGCTTAAAGACACCAATATTAACAAAAATGAATTTTATTTTTTTTTCTAATTTTAAAGAATTTACTGTAAATTTTAATTCATTGCCCAAGTAGTTCCGTTTTGATGCTGCATCTCTTTTAAATCGCCTTTATGAACAATAATTACATGGAGAGAAACGACAAACCTCTTACATTTTTAATTGGTGCAATGGGTACGAAAAAATATTTTGAAAGACAGTTTATAAATGATAAAATGCTTTTATAAGAAAGCTTATCAGCAAATAAAGGATACCTCCTATTAACGCAAAAGCTATAATGAAAGTAATAAGGTTAATTACAATATTCGGAATAAAATTCAGTCTCGGATGCGCATAAAAAGGCTCGCGATGCAAATGTTCGCGCATAGTTTTGGCTGCTGTTTTTATCTTCTTTTTGATGGCATTCCTATTTTTGAAATTAAACACTAATTTAAGCAATAATAATCATCCTTTCGGAATATATTTATTTTAATAATCAATCTCATCGGGTATAATTATTTTCAACACATAGAAACATAGATTTTGTAAGCTCAAAAATAGGCGTTTCACTTTTTTAAAACAGACATAGTTCACTATGTGAAAGAAATGTATTTCTTTTTTTGCCTTCTTTTTAAATAAAAACCTATGTTTCTATGTGTTAAACAAAAATTTTATAAATCACACCCAACTAATTAATAATCAATAATATTTAGGACAGCTATTGCATATATCAGTATCAAAAATATACATTAGCGAAATTTCATAAATTCCTCCCGTTTTTCCAATTTGAGTCGTATTGAAATCATAGGAATAACCAAATTTAAAATGATTAAACTGCAATCCTCCAAAAAGATTAATGGAAATCAGAAAACTGCTGTCAACTGTATTTTTGGAAGGGCTTGTTGCTGCTCCTACTCCAAAGAAAAAATTTTCAAAAATAAAACCTGTTCCTAAATCCCAACGGTCAAAAGAGCCTTGAAACATATAATTTGTAGTGACTAACAGCCTTGTTTCATACGGAAAATTGATGATGTCCACGTAATCGGCAATAAGAAATTCATATCCCAAATTGGCCGAAAAAAAACGATCCAATGGCACATTTCCTTCTTTTTCAAAAGAAATATTAGGCTTGTTAATATGTTTTAATGCTAAACCAAACCAGCCGTTTTCATTATTGACTAGCATTCCGGCAGAAATATCAAAGAAGTTAAGATTACTATTGTATGCTAATGGATCAATACTCCCCGAATTTATGATTCCTGATCCAATGTTGATTTGGTCTCCGAGCACCAAATTTTGAAAACCATATGACTTGTATCCGAATCCAAATTCAACGGCGGGACGAAAGTACCATTCATCTGTTAATTGCACCCGATAAGCATAGGCAAGGCTGGCTTCCAAAAATTTATAATCTGAAAATGTTTCTCTTTGGCTTAGTACATTTAATCCAAAACCGCTGTTAATATTTTCTTTCCAAGTATAAGCGTAAACAAAATCCGAATCGACTCTCAAATCCAATTCCGGCCATTGGGTTCTATGCAATGCTCCGACATTGGTAGTTTCAAGCATGCCGGTAAACCCGGGATTTAAAACCTGCGGCACCATAAAATATTGCGTAAAAACAGGATCTTGCGCACTTACTGTAATAGTATAAAAGAATGATGACAGTAAAAATAGTATCTTAATTTTCATGTTTCATTTTTATTTAATTAAAGTAAAAGATCCCTCTTGTTTAATTTCGGTTCCATAAAAAGTAATGGCGACAGCTCTATAGAAATAATTGCCATTTTCTGAAAGCCTATCTTTCACATAGCCATTCCATCCTTGTATTGTTTCCCCTTTCTCTGAATAAATAAGTCCTCCCCAAGTATTATACACTTCGAATTGAATTGACTTCATTCCCAAAAATTGAGGCGTAAAAAAATCATTTATCCCATCCCCGTTGGGCGTAAATCCCGTAGGAGAAATTAATTCATAACCTTTTTCGATATTCAATATTTGGGAATACGTATAAACACAGCCCAATGAATAAGCCACCGACTGCAAAACTTTAAATTGCCCTGGCGCCAAATAGGAATGGGTTGGATTCATTTCATTTGAAACACTGCCATCCCCAAAATCCCATGCTACACTAACAAAATCACCGTTGGAAGTATTCTTAAATTGTATAGGATCCGACACAGAATAAAATCCATAGGTAGTATAAGCATACGAACTCGTTGTAAAACCAGGATAACCCAATTCTGGAATTTTGACCTCAAAAGTATAATGGGCTTGGCAGCCTAAACCATCTATAGCGGTTAGGGTAACCACACCATTTTGGCTGGTGTTCATAATTTCATTGTTAGCTCCACTCACTACACCGCTGGACCAAGTCAACCGATATGGCGGTAATCCGCCAGAAACTTTGGCTACAAAAGTCTGTGCAACAAAATGGGTATCACAATTATAATTAGTTTTGGTATCAACAGCAACTACAATTGGAGACTGTCTATAAATTACATATTCGGATTGTTTTTTGCATCCTCTAGCATCAGTAACGGTGACCAGATAATTTCCTGCAGGAATATTGGCTAAATCCTCGGTTGTTGCCCCGTTTGACCACACATAAGCAAAAGGCGTAGTTCCTCCAGAAACCATAAGATTTATAGCGCCACTATTGGCATTGTTACAATCAAAAGCATTCGTCAAATTTGCTGTAAGCGCTAAAGGCTGAGGCTCTATAATTACAAAAGAAGCAGTAATACTGCACGGCTGCCCATCCGATATTGTAACTGAATAAGTACCTGCTGCCAAATTAAACCTACTGCTTCCTGCCGTAGGATTATCGGTCCAAAGCACTTTTACTGGAGGCACTCCCCCATTTATATTCAAGACTATGCTTCCGTCGTGAATTCCAAAACACGAAATATTGCTCACAACAGTATTAATATTGAATGGAGGCGGAGGCGGAACGCTGATCATTTTTTCTTTTGCGCAAAGCAATGCATCAGTGACAGTGACAGTATAATCACCAGGAGCAAGATTATTCCGTATGGCACCACTACCAAAATCGCTCCAAACATATTGATACGGAGGGACGCCACCCGTAACAGCTACACTAATTGAGCCATTATTATTACCCGCACAGCTGATATCCGATACCGTTGGGGTGATGATAATTTCATTATTCTGGATAATGATGACTTGCAGCAACGCCTGACAACCCAATTGATCTGTTACAACAAGATTATAAGTCCCAGCGAAAAGCCCTGTCAAATTCTGGCTGGTGCTTGTAAAACCATTTGGTCCAGTCCAAGTGTAGGAATAATTTGTAACTGGAATTGGTGTCCCTCCTGTTGCCAATACTGCAATTTCACCAGTGGCATCGCCGTAACATTTTACATTGACTTGACTCACTAGATTTACTGCCATAACCAGAGGCTGCATAATAGTAAACGAAGCTGTTTTTGGATTATTTACAGGAGTACATCCATTGCTATCCACTACTGAAACCACATAATTTCCAGCTGTTAAACTTGTTAAATCTTCAGAAGTAACTGGATAAGAAGCTCCGTCTTTTTTCCAAAAATAAACATAAGGTGCCGTTCCTCCTGTAATGCTAATATCGATAGCACCGTCACCATATCCAAAACAAGTAACATCTTTTTCTTTGACTGTACTGATGAGCATGTCTTCAGGTTCTGTAACCGTGTAATCTTTATCAAAATTTTCACACCCACTATTATCTTTTATATTCAAATGATAAACTCCAGGAGCCAATGATGAAATTGTTGCAGCCGAAGACGAAAAAGCGTTTGGTCCAGTCCATGAGAGAATATAAGGTATGGCTCCGCCAAAGGGAATCCCTCCAGTTATATTAGTCACAATAGAACCATTATGAGCATTAAAACATTTGCTGTTCGTAATAACTTCATTCGCATGCATCGATGGCTTAACAGTTACAACAACAGGGAAATTGGCTCCAACACACGATCCTCCAGAAACTGGAGTAACAGTATAAGTTGCCGTAGCTATATTTTCGGAAGTATTGACCAAAATTTGGCTGATATTGGGTTGCGGTATGGCTTGTGCACTACCTCCAGTAATAGTTCCTGCAGGACTTATTACGGGATTTGACCAAGTATAAAGTGTCCCAGAAGGTACAACATCACCCGCTATAATCGGATTATTGGGATCTGCCAAAAAAACAATACCATCACAGGTACCCACAGTTTTAGAAGCAATTACCGGCACTGGATTTACTGCAACTGTACACACATTCGAAATTAAATCTCCACAACCTCCTAAAAATGAAATAATACAATAGTAATAATTTGTTCCAATGACTCCAACCGGAGGAGTATAAGCCGAATTGTTTGCCCCAGTAATTGGAGTTCCTCCGCTATTTGTATTGGCTGTATTCGAATACCATTGATAAGCAGGCGAACCTGTAAATCGTACCCCATCATGAGAAGTCACAAATAAATCGGGTGTGCTTTGTCCCAAACAAATGGTATTCGATAGTGGATGAGCATCCATTTTGGGCTGAGGATAGGTTATAACTTGCGCTGTATTACTAGTCACACCGCAACTAACTCCCGATTGTGTTATTTCACAATAAAAGTATTTAGTTATAGGACTGAACTCAGCTGGAGATTCGTTTGGAGGAATAAACGTATCCGAAACTGCTCCTGCTATGAGTATTCCTCCAGTATTTGAATTAACCGCATTTGAATACCATTGGTACAAATATGAACCTGCAACATAACCGCCACTAACGACAACTTTCAAAGGCAGTGCGTCTTTACATATTATCTGGCTTGCTATAGGCTGTGCAGTTATTGCTGGATCTGGAACCGCAATAATTTCGGCTACGGTACTCGTTACAAGAGTACAGCCGTTTCCGCTGTATTGAATGGTAACATAATAATAAAATGATCCCGCTGCTGCAAATGGTGCAGGCGTGTAGCTGTCACTATTCGCATTTAATATTGCTGTTCCACCACTATTGGAATTAGCAGTATTAGAAAACCATTGATAGATTGGCGCTCCTGCCCCATTTCCCGGTACGACAATTAAGGTTGTTGTTCCGCCTACGCAAAGAGTCTGGCTTGGCGAAGGCTGTGTTGTAATTGTTGTTTGCTGACTAACGTTAAGCGCTGCAAAATTGGACGAAATTGTGGCACATCCACCCGAAAGAAAAGAAATTTCACAATAGTAATATTTTACGGCAATTGTAACATCAGTTGGAGTATAACTCGAAGCATTTGCTCCTGATATTGCTGTTCCTCCTGTATTTGAAGCAGTCCCATTTGAAAACCATTGATATCGCGGCGAGCCAAAAGAACCTGTATAACTAACATTCAAAGGCTGAAATACTCCTCCGAAACAAATATTTTCCGAGGCAGGATTGCCAGTAATTACCGCTTGAGGATAGACTTTCACTTGTGCAAAAGGTGTTGTAATATTACAGCCTCTATTATTTGATTGCGTAACATCACAAGAATAAGCCAAAGTTCCTATCTGATCTGTTGGTGGCCTAAAACTAGCTAAATTTGCTCCATTGACAGGTGACGAACTATTATTCAAATACCATTGATAATTATAGTCAAAAGTACCTGTTGTACCTCCGTTGGCATCCAATCCGCCACTAACCGTAACGCTCCAAGGAGATGCATTAGAAATTGGTGCAATGCTTTGACACGCATCCTGATCTGGAAGCGGTATTACAGAAGTAAATACAGGGTCGGATACTGTTACAATTGCTGCTGTATTACTTATTAATGTTCCGCAGCCATTTCCTGCAATTGTGATTACGGCATAATTATAATAAGTCCCTGATGTAGCTTGGGCTGACGCATATAAACTATCGGTAGCTGCATTCGCAATAGGAGTTCCTCCACTATTTGAATTGATCGAATTCGTGTACCATTGATAAGTTGCCGAACCCGAGCCATCAATATAATGTACCGTCAATGGAGTTGGAGTTATCCCGCCTATACACAAATTTTGCGTCGAAAGAGGCTGTACATCTATTGTAGGCAAAACGACTACCTCAACTTTTGCTGCTCTCGAAGTTATACTCGTACATGCTCCTGCTGTGAAAGTTACAATACAATAATAATAGTTTATCCCCAATGTATTTGGTGGCGTAAAAGTTGAGCTGTTTGCTCCAGAAATTGCAGTTCCAGCAGTAGTATCATCTGCAGTATTCGAATACCATTGATAAGCAGTCGGGGTTACATTAACAGCAACGGTTAATGGATTCGCTACACCTCCTTGGCACAAACTATTATCTGCAGGCTGTGTCGTAAAATAAGGCGAGGGATCTACATTTATAATATAATTCGTAACGGGTCCTGGGCATCCAAAAGATAATGGAGTAATGGCATAAGTAACCCTGCCAGAATTTGCATTAGTGGTTGAAATTGTCTGAGTCGGAATATCCCCCATTCCTGAAGCTATAAAACCGGTAACTCCAGCAGTTGCGGTTGCTGTCCAAGAATAAGCATCATGCGGAGTTCGAACATAATCTGAAGTTAATACTACTGATGCAGAAGCCGAACCCGAACAGATCGTCTGTTCAAGAACAGAATTGGCAACATGTGGCACGGGATTAATTGTAAACTTATATGTAACTGCCGTTGTACTCCCGCATTCATTCGTTACGGTCAAATCAATACTATATTCCACAGGAGCAGTAGTGCTTGGCGGATAAACAATAGGCCCTGGATTAAGGCTTGAAGAACTAGCGGGGCTTCCTCCAGGAAAATTCCAAGAATAAGTTAGAGTACTGGAATCGGGTCTGCAGCTTTGAACTGTTGCCGTAGGTAAAGCTGGCGATGCTGCACTATAGCCTCCACACTGGGATGCCGGTCCATTTATGATAACTATAGGTGGCTGTTTGACTTCTATAACTTGCGATGTTGAAACTGTCCCACAGGAAGCATTGGCTGCATTCAGTTTTAAGGTATAAGTTCCGGGATTTAAAAATTTAAAAGATGGATTTTTTGAAGCTGAATTGGTTCCGTTGGTAAAACTCCAATTAGAACCCGTACCGCAATTCGAAGCTAAATAAGTCACTGACCAATTATACGTTGGAGCATTACACGATTTGCTCTCATCCGTTGTATTATTGACAATTATATCTCCATTACCTGGTGCTGTAATACAAACGGAATTAGTATTTAATGAAAATGTGGGAACCAATGGGCTTTCGATACATATGGCATTGGCAACTTGACTGGTACCGCATGTATTTCCAATTTTCAAAGTGATGGTATAAGTCCCTGGAACAGTAAATTGTAAATCCAATAACTTTGTCCCTGAAATCCATAAATCAGTATCTGTTGTACCTCGATCATTTCCCAGAGACCCTGCAATTATTCTATAATTAACAGTTGAAACTGTCCAAATAAATTTTGAATTTGTATTGCATCCCTGTGAACTTGCCAATGAACCCCCAAAAGAAGTATTGGTCAAACGAACTGTCTTATCAATACACCCTATTGGTACTAAGCTTGGAGAAATAGCTGGGTCAGAAATCGAAAAATTGGGTGTTGGAGCTGTTGACACATATAGAGGCGCTAATAAATTGGAAGCTACACCACATGGATTGGAACCTTCAACTGAGGCATAGAATGCATCCGAATAGGTAATATTACCAACTTGACTGTTTGTCCCACAGGAAGTATTTGCAAAAGTATGCGTTACGTCTATAAAATCGACACCAGCTGCTGGTTGTGAATACGTTTGAATACTTGGAGGAACGACATCATTAAAAGATACTTTGTAGATTGTAGATGCCGAATTACCAGCTATTCCAAAAATTCTAAAAGTAAGATCGTTATTTTTACAAATTGCATTCCCTGATGGATTACTTAATTGAAGAGTTGGTCCCGTCCCAACAAAAACAGTATAATTTTTTGATTTTGATTCTCCATTTGTGCCCACTACCGTAAATACCAAAGTATAAGTTCCCCTCTGATAAGTATGAGATTCTATAGCATTCCACGGAGCTGCAATAGTAAAATCAGGGCTTCCATCTCCCCAATGAATTGTATAGCTCGCATTTGTTGCTGCGGTTGTTGAATTTTGTATAAAATTAAAAATTGCCGATGCAGGATTCAGGCAATTTCTAAAAACAGGAATACCTTCATAAGTAGTACCTGAACCTGTTCCGTCGAGAGAAGCGTCAGGTGGATCTGCTAAAGCTATTTTAACATTTTTTGAAACCAAAGACTTAACCGTATCATTTTCTTTCTGAATTGAAATTCCCTTTTTTATAGTATCACCAATAATTCCGCTGCCGTTTAACAATTCAAAACTAAACTTATTCCACTCTTTGTCAAGAGCCAAAAAAGAACCATAGCTTTTTGCCTGAATAGTCGTAAACAGAAAAAGAAAAAATAAAACAAAATAGTTTTTATGACATCGGTTCATAATCTAGACACTAAAATTAGTACTAATTGTAACTATTCTGTACGTATGCATATACTAAACAGTTATCCAAAAAATTATAGGGGGGGAAGATAATCCGATTAAAATGGGGGAATGCTTCTAATCGTTACTTAGGGAGAAAGAATCATTGATTCCTTGCCCCTCTAAACTAAAGTGCCGAACTGTCACTATTAATCCAGTGCTATTTATTTGAAACTAATTAATGTGACGGCTTCTACAAATATAAACAATTTAATACAAAAATATCAAAGTAACATGCTCTAAATCAACTAATAGCCAATAATAACAAAAACAGGGACAATCAAAAAAATGTCTCTAACGGATTATTAAGAGCTTGACAATAATCTCCATTAATTTTATTTTTTTGACAAAAAAAAACGCCTTATTCCTGAAAATAAGACGGCTTTTAAAAAGTTTAAAAAACGATTACAAAATATAATCGGTATTGATAAAATTCGATTCTTTGCTATTTAACAATTCCTGCAATATTTCATTGTTATAAGCATTGTCTTTTGAAGCAACGAAAGTTCTAATTGAGAAAGAACGCAGTGCATCATGAATACTCAATGTTCCAAACGCTGAATCTTTTCTTCCTGTGAAAGGGAAAACGTCTGGTCCTCTTTGGCAAGAGCTGTTCAAGTTTACTCTACAAACCAAATTCACCAAAGTATCGATAAGCGGTGCAATGGTTTTGATGTTTTTACCAAACAAACTTACCTGCTGTCCATAATTTGATTCAGCCATATCGTTCAATGGCTCTTGAATATCTTTGAAAGTCAAAACAGGCACAACTGGACCAAATTGCTCTTCATGATATACACGCATGTCTTTATTAATTGGGAACAAAATGGCAGGGAATATAAAATTATCAGAATGCTCTCCTCCTTTTGCATTAATTACTTTGGCACCTTTACTGATTGCATCATCAATTAATTCCTGAATATATGCTGGTTTTTCGGTCTCTGGAAGCGGGGTTAAAGAAACTCCTTTTTCCCAAGGATTTCCTAGAACAAGAGCATCTACTTTCTCTGCAAAACGCTTGTTGAATTCAGCAGCTATATTTTCGTGAACATATATAATTTTTAATGCAGTACATCTTTGCCCGTTAAAAGATAAAGTTCCTGCAATACATTCTTGGATGGCCAAATCTAAATCAGCATCCGGCAATATAATCGCTGGATTTTTAGCCTCCAATCCTAATACTAAACGCAGTCTGTTTTTATTTGGATGCTGATCCTGCAAAGCGATAGCCGATTTACTGTTTCCGATCAAAGCCAAAATATCTACTTTTCCTGATTTCATTATTGGCGAAGCAATTTCTCTTCCTCTTCCATAAACAATGCTGATTACTCCTTTTGGAAAACTGCTTTTAAAAGCTTCTAATAAAGGTGAAATCAATAAAACACCATGTTTTGCCGGCTTGAAGATTACAGGATTCCCCATAATCAAAGCTGGAATAAGCAATGTAAATGTTTCGTTCAACGGATAATTATAAGGTCCTAAACACAATACAACTCCTATTGGCCCTCTGCGCACCATAGCATTTATGCCTTGAACTTTTGAGAAATATGCTGAACGGCTGTTCAATTCTTTATAACTTTCGATAGTATCTTGAATGTATTCTACTGTACGGTCAAATTCTTTTTCGGAATCGCCTAATGTTTTTCCAATTTCCCACATTAAAAGCTTAACCACTTCGGTGCGGGTTTCTTTCATTTGTGCAACAAACTTTTCCATGCATTTGATACGGTCAACCACTTTCATCGTTGGCCATAATCCTTGTCCGTTGTCAAAAGCAGCTCTGGCAGATTCTGCTACCTCTAGCGCTTCTGCTTCTCCCATAAACGGAATAGATCCCAATAAAGTTGGCTCATATTTCTCAGTTGAAGAGATCGTTGAATATACTGGTGTCGTTTTTCCAGTCCATTTTTTTAATTCGCCATTTACCAAATAAGTATCTTGATTAAGAAGAGACGTAATTTGAAATTCTTGAGGTATTGTATTCATTCTTTGGTTATTTTGGTTATTTCCTAATAAATTTTAAAAAAGAGGCACCGGCCTCTTTATGTGATGTTAAACGATATCACCTTCCCATTCTATAATTCCGCCGAGTAAGTTATAAGCATTGTCTATACCTAACTCGTTCATAATCTCACATGCTTTAGCGCTTCTCACTCCTGAGCGGCAGTACACATAATAATTTTTACTTTTATCTAATGCAGCAATAGCGTCTACAAACTCCTGACCTTTATGAATATCAATATTAATAGAACCCTCTATTATGCCTTGATCGCACTCATCTTCGGTTCTTACATCTATCAGGACTGCATTTTCATCGGCTTCCATTTGAGAAACCCATTCTTCTTGTGTCAAATTCATAATATATATTTTTTCGTAAAAATACGAGATTTTCCTCAAACAATACACCTCTTTTTTATGAATTACACAATAAATCAAAGAAAACGTTTTCGTGATACAGAAAACATTCCTATAGTATATGATACTGAATTTCAATTATAAATTAAGTTTCTATTTTTAGTATTTTTACGCTGTTGCATTTCCAACTAATTTCTAAATAAAAACAAAATGCCAGAGCTGTTAAAAAAAACATTCCCTTCCTTTTCAAACGAATTGATCCAAGACATCAAAACGAATGAAATTATCAAAACATTTAGTGCTGGAGAAGTGATTATGCGCACTGGACAATACATAAAAAACACTATCCTTTTAGTTAAAGGAACAATCAAAGTCTATCGCGAAGATAGTGATGGAGGAGAGTTTTTCATGTATTACCTACAGCCGGGGCAGGCCTGCGCCTTATCTATGGTTTGTGCAATCAAGAATGAAAAAAGCCAAATCATGGCAAAAGTGGTTGAAGATGCCGAAGTCATCATGCTCCCATTGGCCATGATGGACAAATGGATGATGCAGCACCGAAGCTGGTATGAATTTGTTGTAGGCTCCTACCGCAATCGCTTGGAAGAAGTACTCGAAGTAATTGACAGCATCGCTTTTAGGGCAATGGATGAACGTCTGGAATTTTATTTAAAACGCCAAGTTGAAGCTTGTGGCTGCAAAGAGCTGAAACTTTCCCATCAGGAAATCGGATCTGATTTGAATACTTCCAGAGAAGTTATTTCGAGACTGCTCAAGAAAATGGAACAAAGAGGCTTGGTGGTTTTGAACCGTAACCAGATTGAGATTTTAATGTAAATTTCAAATCCCAAAACTTCTTCAAAAGTGACAAAAGTTACCAAACAGCTGTAATAGTCTTTGCATCTTTGCCGAAAACAAAAGCAAAACATGGAATACTTCGGTTATTTGGCAGCTGTCATAATAGGACTTTCTTTAGGGTTAATCGGTGGTGGCGGTTCTATTTTGACCATTCCAATATTGGTCTATTTATTTAAAATTGATCCCAAATTGGCAACCAGCTATTCCTTATTCATTGTTGGAATTACAGCTTTATCCGGATGTTTCAGCCATTATCGAATGGGAAACCTTAGAATCAAATCGGCATTATATTTTGCTGTTCCTTCCTTGTTTTCAATATTAGTTATTCGGGAAGTAATTATTTTGAAAATTCCAAATTTACTTTTTACTTTAAATGATTTTCAAGTCACCAAGGGTTTTCTGATCATGATCATTTTTGCAATACTGATGATAACGGCTTCTTTTTCGATGATTGCCAAAGCCAAAACTCAAATACAAACTGCCAATACAAATTATTGGCAGTTAGCCCTAATAGGAGCAATAGTAGGAATCATAACTGGTTTTCTGGGCGCTGGCGGTGGATTTTTAATTATTCCTGCCCTTTTGTTTTTTGCTAATTTACCTATGAAACAGGCAGTAGGCACTTCATTATTGATCATATTTATAAATTCTGCTATTGGTTTTTTGGGTGATTTATACATAAATACACCTATCAATTATTTTTTTTTAGCAAGCATTTCGAGCATAGCTTTCATAGGAATGATTATTGGTACACGATTATCAAAAAAAATAGACGGAAACAAACTCAAGCCTATTTTTGGCTGGTTTATTTTGGTAATGGGAATTTATATCATTGTCAAGGAAATGTTTTTTTAAGTCACCGATACTTCTAACTTTTATACCTTAAGCTTTAAACCATTAAACTCTTAAAATTAGCTTCTCAGCAACTCAGAATCTTAGAAACTCAAAAGAAACTTAGTAACTTTATACAAAATTAAAATCATGCAAATAGAACAAATATATACCGGATGTTTAGCACAAGGCGCTTATTATATCACTTCCAATGGGGAAGCGGCTATAATTGACCCATTAAGAGAAACACAGCCCTATCTGGACAGGATTGAACGTGACGGCGTGAAACTGAAATATATTTTTGAAACTCATTTTCATGCCGATTTTGTTTCGGGTCACTTGGATTTAAGCAAAGAGACTGGTGCTCCTATCGTTTATGGTCCAACAGCAAAACCAGAGTTCGAAGCCATCGTTGCAGTCGATAATCAACTGTTTGAAATAGGTAAGATCAAAATAAAAGCCCTGCATACTCCTGGGCATACTATGGAAAGTACTACTTATTTACTGATTGACGAAAACGGAAAAGATCACGCTATTTTCTCCGGGGACACTTTGTTTATTGGCGATGTAGGAAGACCAGATCTTGCTCAAAAGGCCGCTTCAATGACGCAGGAACAGTTAGCTGGACTACTGTTCCATTCCCTAAGAGATAAAATAATGACCTTGGCAGACGACGTTATTGTATATCCCGCTCACGGCGCAGGCAGTGCTTGCGGTAAAAACATGAGCAAAGAAACGGTTTCTACCATTGGAAATCAAAAAGCTAACAATTATGCGCTGAGAGCCAACATGACCGAAGCCGAATTCATAACCGAAGTAACCGACGGATTACTTCCTCCCCCAGTCTATTTTGGGATGAATGTAGCGATGAATAAAAAAGGATATGACAGTTTTCAGGAAGTTTTAGAACATGGAATGAACTCTTTATCGGTAGCCAAATTTGAGTCAGTCGCAGACGAAACTGGAGCATTGATTTTAGACACCCGAAAAAATGGTGATTTTGCCAAAGGATTCATTCCGCAATCCATAAACATAGGTATTGATGGCGATTTTGCCCCTTGGGTAGGCGCTTTAATTGCCAATGTTAAACAACCCATTTTGCTGGTTACCGAACTGGGACGGGAAGAAGAAACCGTAACCCGTATGAGCCGAGTAGGTTTTGATAATTTGGCTGGCCATTTAGAAGGAGGTTTTGAAGCTTGGAAAAAGTCAGGAAAAGACATTGACACCGTAAACAGAATTACCGCTTCCGAATTTCAAAAACAAGTAAAAATTGGCGCAAGCAAAATTATTGATATCCGCAAAGAAACAGAATACAATGCCGAGCATGTGGCCGAAGCCTTCAGCAAACCACTAGCCAGCATCAACGATTGGATTAAAGACATCAATCCAAACGAGCCTTTTTTCATACATTGTGCGGGAGGATACCGCAGTATGATTGCAGCGTCCATTTTGCAGGCTCGGGGCTTTCGAAATTTCACCGAGATAGAAGGCGGATTCAGTGCCATTGCCAAAACCGATATTCCCAGAACCGATTTTGTGTGCCAAAGCAAACTGTAATAGCAAAATTCAATTTCAATAACAAATTCAAAAAATAAAAAGAAGAATTAGGGCGAGACCCCATTAATAAAAGCGGCCAGTTTATTGATGCGGTTAGTCGGCCGCTTTTATTAATGCGGTCAGGCTATCCATGCTACTTCGGTAGCTTATTTCTATCCCTCTCGCGAACACCCAAGAACATCAAACAAAAATGGAAAACAGCTATCAAACTTTTTGGGACAGTCAATATCAAACCAATACAACGGGCTGGGATCTAGGAACAATTTCCCCTCCCATAAAAAGTTATATCAAAACTTTAAAAAATAAAAATATTCAAATCTTAATTCCTGGATGCGGCAACAGTTATGAAGCCGAATATCTTTTAGAACAAGAATTTACAAATATTACTATTATTGATATTGCACCCACCTTGATTAAAAATCTAAAAACCAAGTTCAAAAACAATCAAAGCATCAATATTATATTAGAAGACTTTTTTGAGCATCAGGGGGAATATGATTTGATAATCGAACAAACTTTCTTTTGTGCTTTGCCTCCGGCAATGCGCCAAAAATACGTTTCAAAAATGCATCAGCTTCTCGCCAAAGAAGGTAAAATAGCTGGAGTTTTATTCAACCGAACATTCGAGAGCGGGCCACCTTTTGGCGGCAGCATAGAAGAATATGAAATGCTTTTTAAAGATGCTTTCAATTTTCTAAAAATGGAAGCGTGCCAAAATTCAGTTGCACCAAGAGCCGGATTCGAATTATGGATAGAATTTCAAAAAAAATAAACCAAAAAAAAATGAAAGAATTATTATTAAGCAATTGGCACGCCATGCGGATTTTCCGCTTAGCTTTTGCCATATTTTTATTCGTTCAAGCCTACAATACACACGAATGGTTTTTTATTATCTTTGGGATATTTTTCTTTATTCAAGCAATATTTAATTCAGGCTGCGGATCGAATGGCTGTACCGTACCCAAAAACAAACACCTTAAAAAATGAGTACTTTCAACGACATAATTCAGTCCGAAAAACCAGTTTTAGTCGATTTTTTCGCCACATGGTGCGGACCTTGCCAAACATTAGCCCCTATTTTAAAACAAGTAAAAGACGAATTGGGCGACCAAATTTCAATTATCAAAATTGATGTGGACAAAAACCAGCAAATCGCTTCACAATATCAGGTACGCGGTGTTCCCACAATGATTCTTTTCCAAAATGGAAAACAGCTATGGAGACAGTCTGGCGTTCTAAGCAGCTCAGAGCTAATTGCGATAATAACTCGGAAATATTGAATTTACAGCATCAATCATAAAGAGTTTCATGCTAATTCTAAATAATATCGCCATTAACAACTAAATTTTAGATTTATATAAAATTAACACCAATTATTAAAACTCTGATTATTGTTCTGGCAGCACAGCAATCGTTTATTGCCTAAGAGACAAAAAATATACCATCGAAAATTGCATCAATCATTTTGAAATAGACAAAGCAAAAAAAACGTCGGATATCAATGCTGGCTTATTGATAAAGATTTTGCTAATGGCAATACAATTAAAATGAGTATTGTTAACCCACATCAGTCTACTCATCCCCACACAAACATGTTCAAGAAGAATTCTTTTTTATTTTAGAAGGAACAGCCACTTTTTATTTGGATGGAAAAACTATAACTGCAGGAGCTTATACCAGTTTTTATTGTCCTGCCAATATAGAGCATGGAATTAGCAATGCTGGGGATGCAGAATTGAAATATTTAGTAATGCAAAAACATCCCAAAGAATAGATTCCCAGATGATTTCATTACGTTATAAAAAAGTTAATTAATGATTCTGATTCAAAAAAAATAATACTTTTGAATCACTTTAAAATCAAAAATCAAAAAAATGAAAAACCTAATCACCGTTTTAGCAGTAGCTCTTTTTTCAGCAGGCATGAATGTAAGCGCTCAAGAAACAAAGCCAAAAGAAACTCCTAAAAAAGAATGTTCTGCCAAAGAAAAAAAAGCATGCGACAAATCTAAAAAGTCTTGCTGTTCTGCTAAAACAACTACAAAGAAAGCGTAATGTAATTAATTTATAATGCCCCTAAAGAGTGTTTTGTATATTCAAAGCACTCTTTTTTTTACAAAACCACTACAATTACAGGCAAAAAATCCCTTTGCTTCCTTTTGATAATTCCATATTTTTGAGAAACATTTCTTTTATGCTCAAAAAGTCATCAATTGTTATAACGGTTCTTCATATTCTCTTTGTAATTTTTAGAATTTTTATTGTTGACAGCTGCAGTTCAAAGATACTGAATATACCGAAACTCTCTCTGCCAACAATTCATACGCAGGCGACAAATCCTGTGTAAAATTCCATACTGCCGAACATTATCAATGGAAACAGTCCGCCCCTACAGCAACTGTTTTTGAAGCATCCATTTTTGAAGTATAGCATCCAGATCTTCTTCTATTATTGGTTTAGAAACATAATCGTTCATTCCATATTCAAGACATTTATCTTTTTCTCCAACCATAATTCCTGCAGTCAAAGCTATTATCGGAATTTTATCTCCATTTTTATGTTTTCTGATTTCAATAGTGGCTTCATATCCGTTTTTAATAGGCATTTGAATATCCATTAAAATCAAATCAGGATTATTGATTTCAAATTGCTCAACCCCCTCCTGCCCATCCGAAGCTTCTAAAATAATAGCATCCGGAATTATTCTTTTTACTAATGTTTTTGCCAGAAACATATTGATCTTATTGTCTTCTACAATCAAAATGCGTGATGCCCCTAAACTATTTGTGTTTGCAATTTTCCGAATTGTCTTTTGGGGTATCAATTCGGTAAACGTATCTTTTGGAGCGGCCACTTTTTTAAATTTAATGAAAAAGAAAAAATCACTTCCGTCGCCATACTTACTTTTCAGCTGCAGGCTGGTTTTCATCAGTCCCAACAGTAAATTAGAAATTGCTAAACCCAAACCTGTACCTCCAAATTTTCTGGAAGTGGCACTGTCTTCTTGAACAAATGAATTAAAAATTTTCTTTTGATTGTAATGCTTGATTCCAATACCGGTATCTTTAATAGAAAATTTTATAGTTGCCTTTTTTTTGCCTGCTTTAATTTGTTCAACATCCAATCTAATATGCCCAAAAGAAGTGAATTTTAATGCGTTACTAATTAAATTCACTAATATTTGTTTCAGCCGGATTGAATCTGCATATATATATTGCGGAATGTCATCTTCGATTGTAAGGGTTAAACTAATGTTTTTCAGGTTGGCTTGGTGCTTAAACAATTCTATTACTTGATGCAGCAGTCTAAAAAGATCAACATTTTCATAGTGAAGCTCTAATTTACCCGATTCAATTTTTGAAAAATCGAGTATATCATTAATGATTTCCATTAACGAATTGGCCGAAATATTAACTGTTGACATATACTCCAATTGGTTTTTATCAAGTTCAGCTTTCATCAGTAAATCAGTAAAACCTACAATCCCATTTAATGGTGTCCGAATTTCGTGACTCATATTGGATAAAAAATCCGATTTGGCTTTATTAGCTTCTTCCGCTTGAATTTTAGCCTTTTTTAATTCTTTATTGGTTTGTTTTAACTGCTCGTTTATTTCTTCGTGTTCAATATATTTTATGTACAGATCTTTTTCGCTTTCTTCGGCTTTTTCCTTGGCTCTAATCAATTCTAATTCTAATAATTTATGCTCGGTAATATCACGAATAGTTCCTAATACAACCGAAGGTTTGTTTTCTTCGTCCCATTTTAAAGTTCCTATTCCATGCAGCCAACGCTCTTTTTTATCGTTCACTCTTATGATTTTATATTCTCTGTCAAATGGTTTTCTTTTATTGATCACTTCTTCTTGAAAATAAACAGCCAAACTTTCTCTCCAAGCCGGATGTACTAAAGCCTTCCAAGTTTCTTCATCCAGATCATAATCAGCATCAATACCCAAAATAGTATTCAGTAAATCGGTACGTGTCCATTTTCCCGTATACATATTAATACTATAGGTTCCTATTTGAGCAATGTTTTGAGTTTCTTTTAAAAACAGCTCACTTTCTTTTAGTTTTACTTCAGCTTTTTCCCGTTCTGTAACATCTCTTACAAACAATAAAGCTTGCTTTTCTGAAAGTTTGACAGCATCAATTGACCAGAGCCGTATGGTTCCGTCACTATGCATAAAAGGTATAATATCCTTTGATGTTTCTTTCAAAAAAAGAGTACTGAATACCGACTTAATATTTGGCAAAAAATTAAATGGAGTTAAGTCAATTATTGATTTTTTTAATAATACGTTTTTCGAATATCCTGTAATCTTAGATACTGCAGGATTCACCTCCAAAAAATGTCCCTCTTTAGTGACTACCATAACCCCATCGGGTGCATTTTCTACATAGTTTCTAAACTTGGCATTGCTTCTTTGTTCCCGCTCTTTGTCTTTGATGATTTCAACTTCTTTTTCTTTCGCCAGAATTTCACTTTCTATTCGTTTTTTTTCGGTAACATCTTGAACAATTCCTTTCAAGGCTATAACTTCATTTTTATCGTTTAGCACTGGGATTCCTGTTCCATAAATCCATTTGATCCGATTGTTGGTAAACAGCATTTTATGAGTTACCTCATAAGGCTGTTTACTTTGGATGCATTCATTTATTTTGCCATACAGCATCTCTTTATCTTCTTCGGTGAAATAATTTAAATAGTTATCAAACGAAGGACCGCAAAGACTTTTCTCTATTTCAAAAATATGATACAATTCGTTAGACCAAATCAGTTCATTATTTACAATATTGAATTCCCAGCTTCCAATTTTAGCAATTTTTTGAGCGTCATTTAGCAAACTCTCACTTGCCGATAACTGTTCTTGAATTTTTCTGATTTCAGTAATATCTCTTCCTATAGAATATACTAAATTTTTGGAAGGATTTATAATAGAAGTCCATTGCACTGTTATAAGCTCACCATTCTTTGTAATGATTCTGTTTTCAAAAATTATGGATGTCTTTTCTTTTAAAAGTTCTTGCAGCGACAACTCTGTTTTGGGAATATCATCTGGGTGAATGTAATTGAGAAAACTATTCAGCAATAATTCACGTTTGGAGTAGCCTAATTTATTAATGAATACGAGATTAAACTCTTTCAAATTTCTATTTAAATCCGAGACACAAATAAAGTCTGAAGTTTCTCGGGTAAAAAACTCAAAATTGGCAATAGAATCAATTTTCTTTTGCAGCAGCGAAATCGTATGTTCTTGTCTTTTTATTTTTTGTAACAATTCTTCAACAGATGGTAATTTTTCTTTCATATCTGCAAAATGTATTAGTTATAAAATCATATATGGAACCGCTTTTTCATTCGTATATGTAATAAGTATCAAATAGTGGCATTGAAAATGGCATGCACTATTTATAACAAAATGCTAATTTGAGATTATTGATAAAATTTAGTGGAAAACAAGAAACTAAAGGTATAAAAAATATCTAACACAATGCACTAACTAACAAAGAATTAGGATACAATTTACTTAAAAAAAACGTTTATTTTAATTGAAACGCCTATAAAGTCCATTTTTTATCTTTTTAATAAAAAACACCTATAAAGATATTGCCTCTAAAGTAACTAACCGTTATTGTCATTTTCTTTTGAGTAACCTATGTTTTTGTATTAATGCAAAAAAAAGCAACCCTTTTTGGGCTTACTTTTTCAGCCATTTATGGAGTACTTTTTCTAAATCACTGTGTACTATTGGCTTGGTAATGTAATCTGACATTCCGTGGCTGATGCATTTCTCTTTCTCACCATTTAGAACTCCAGCTGTCAGAGCAATAACTGGTATATGCATAATAGTTTTGGATTTTCTAATGGCCACTGTAGCATCATAGCCATTTTGAACAGGCATCTGAATGTCCATTAAAATAAGATCAGGATGTTCAATTTTGGAGATGGCAACAGCATCATAACCATTTACAGCTTCAATTATAGTGCAGTTGGCAACAATTTTTTTGACTAATGTTTTAGCCAAAAGCATATTTATTTTATTGTCTTCGGCAATTAATATTTTATAATTGTCTAGAGAATTAGATAATTCTGGGGATTTGTTTCTTTCAAAACTTTTTGCCTCAAACGGATTACTTTGCTTTTGATTGATTTTTTCAAAAGCAATAATAAAAAAGAATTCACTGCCCACTCCATACGAACTAGTCAATTTTAGCTTACTTTTTTTCAATGCCAAAAGCTGACTCGAAATAGCTAAGCCCAAGCCTGTTCCTCCGTATTTCCTTGTAGTAGTATTATCAGCTTGAATAAACGACTGAAAAATTTTCTGCTGATTTTGTGTCTTAATGCCAATTCCCGTATCAACTACCGAAAATTTAATTTTCGAAATCATATCATCCGCTTCTGTTTGTATAATATTTAGCTTGATATGACCAGAAAAAGTAAATTTCATTGCATTACTCAATAAATTCACTAATATTTGTTTCAGCCGAAAAGAATCTCCTTTTATAAATTGCGGAACAGCAGGATCAATATGAAGCACCAAATCAATTTTTTTATGATTGGCTTCATATTTGAATAGATTTATTATCTGATTTGACAATTCATAGATATCAATTTCTTCAGAAATCAATTCCAGCTTACCCGATTCAATTTTAGAAAAATCAAGAATATTATTAATGATTTCCATTAATGTATTGGCAGATTCATTTACTGTCGTGAGATATTCTAACTGATCTTTATCGAATTTTGTTTTCAGCAACAAATCAGTAAAACCAACAATTCCATTAAGCGGGGTTCGAATTTCATGACTCATATTAGCTAAGAAATCAGACTTTGCCTTATTGGAGGCTTCTGCCTTTTCTTTTGCTTTTATTGTGTCTTCTATTTGTTTTTTTTGAGTGATATCCTGAACAACTCCTTTTAAAGCTATTACATTATCATTGTTATCAACTATTGAAACCCCGGTGCAAAATACCCATTTAATGGTTTTGTTTGGCAAGATAATTTTATGCTCCATTTCATAAGGCATCTTATTTGCAATAGTATTATCAATATTTCTTTTTAATTTTTCGGCATCTTTTGGATAAAAACAGGATAAGTATTTATTATAAAGTTGTGGATCATTTGGTATTTTTTCAAATTCGAAAATTTCATATAATTCGTTGGACCAGTTTAATTCCTGAGTCATTAGAATAAAATCCCAACTCCCTATTTTTGCGATTTTTTGGGCTTCATTAAGCGATTTTTCGCTGGATAGTAATTTTTCCTGAGTTTTTCTAATATCCGTAATATCTCTGGCTATTGAATAAACTAGATCATTAGCAGTATTTAAATTGGCTTTCCACTGCAGAATAACAAAATTACCATTCTTCTTAATATATCTGTTTTCAAAATCGGTTATTCGGGACGATTCTGTTAAAGATTGAAATACGGTTAAAGTAGCCTCTAAATCATCTGGATGAATAAACTCAAGAAATGATCTTGATAACAATTCTTCTTTTGTGTATCCTAATACTTCACTAAAAGCATCATTAACCATTTTGAAATACCTATTGGAATCAGCTATGCAGATTAAATCAAGAGAATCTTTTACGAAATATTCAAAATTGGTCAGATCCTGCTTTTCATCATTTAACTTTTTTATAAGTAATTCCTGCTCCTTTACTTTTTGAAGCAGTTCCTGATAGCTAAACTCATTTTTTGACTCTACCATTATCCAATTTTTATTAGAATACCAATTTATCCGTTTTTTTTATAAATATAGTACAGTCTGATAAAATAAAAAACACCAAAATGGCAAAACAAAAAAAATAATACAAGTTATTACTGACAAATCCTTATTTCTATTCATTTTTAGTGCATTTCATTAGAATAAAAAAAACTAAGTCTTGTGAATGTTAAAATACAATTAAACACTTCAAGACTTAGTTGCTGAAAAAATTATTGAGAGCTGATAGCCCAAAAAACGTACTGTTATGCTGATTTATTTAAGCATTTTGTTCATCTTCTTCCAAAACGGTTTCAAATTCCATAGGATCTTCAAAATCAGAATCTTTTACGGTTACTGGTTTAGAATCTTTACGGGCATTAAACCTTTCTAATTGCTCCAGTTCTCCATCTTCTCCTGAAAAATAAGGAAAAACATCCATAATAGGAGATTCGGAAATAGCAGGGATTGAATATTCGCCCATTGTTGTTTTCATAACATGAACTGTATTGTCAAAAGCTTCTTTTACATCGTTGGCCTGTATCAATAAATACATATTCGATTTTCTTTCTTTACCGCTTTCTTCATCATACGCCATTAAAGAAACTCTCGTTTTAAACCAGCGGTCCGTATTTTCAAAAGGATGAATTTCGGCATAATTAGCCATTTTAATATTGGTGATTTTAAATTCTTCACTAATATAAGCAGACATTTCTTCGGTAATTCTGCTCTCTGCCTCTGTGTAAGACAAAGCATCTACCAAATAAGGTTCTGTCGTAACTTTTTGTGCTCCAGTTTCATCAGTTTTTCTGTATTTAACTTTGCATTCGTACCAAATTGTGCTCATAAAGATTTTTTTTAAGGATGCCAAAGATAGATTTTAAACCAAAAAAAACTCTCAATTCACAAAATAGATATTCACAATTTTTATCAAATTGAAAATCAAATAAATACTAATAATTTTATAAGAATTTATAGTTTAATTTATATAAATTTATGCCAAACTTATTTTTACATTTTTTTTGTTAAAGAAAAGTTAAAGAAAAATTAAACAATCGTTTAATTTAAACAGTTGTTTAATTTTGTGGCGAATTTAAAAATAGAGCTTTGAAAACGGATTTTAACGAAAAACAGATTCAGATTTTGCAAGTAGCCGAAAAGCTGTTTGCGGAGAAAGGATTTGACGGTACTTCAATACGGGACATTGCTAAGGAGGCCAAAATTAATATTGCTATGGTTTCCTATTATTTTGGATCCAAAGAGCAATTATTGGAATCCATTATTATGAACCGTGCTGCGGGCATCAAATTACAAATTGATATTTTGACTCTTGAAGATTTAGACCCGCTTCAAAAAATACACAAGCTTATTGAACTTTACATCGATAAGATAAACAGCAATAGGTGCATCTATAAAATTATGCACTTTGAATTTTCCTCAAGCCAAAGGGTAATTAACCTTAAGGCCTTTACAGATTTAAAAAAAGGGAACCTAAAATCACTGGAAACTATTATTCAAGATGGACAGGAAAAAGGGGTTTTCAGAAAAGACATTGTTGTGCCGCTTCTTACGACAACAATTCTCGGCACCTATTTTCATTTTCATTTGAACAGGCCTTTTTATCAAACGCTGTTAGATCTGGATACCGAAGAAAAATACAATAACTATATAAAAACAACTTTAACAATGCACATTCAACAAACCATTAAAGCCCTCTTGACATATGAAAGTTAGTTATTTAATGCTCTTTGGAGGGTTCTTCATTGGAATTTCATCCATCAATGCCCAAGACAAAACCAGTTTAAAGCTAGAAGAAGCTATACAATTGGCTTGGACAAAAAGCAATGAAATCTCATTGGCGAATACCAAAGTAGAAACGAAAAAACAGGAATTACAATCGGCTAAGAATACTCAGTATCCTGATTTAAAACTTACCGGACAATTTCTTCAGTTAACACAGCCGACCGTTCACTTAGAATTTGATGCAGGATCTGGATCATTTCCGGCACCGGATAGAATCGCAATAGGTCAAGCGAGTTTGAAAATCCCCGTATTTGCAGGAATGAAAATTCAAAACGGCATAAAGCTTCAGGATAATTTATTCCAAGCCGAAAATGCAATGGCATCCAAAACTAAAGAAGATGTGGCCATGAGAGTTATAAACTATTATGCCAATCTGTATAAAGCCCAAAGAACCATTGAATTATTGAAGGAAAATCAAAAAAGCGCCGAACAGCGTGTTACTGATTTTATTGCTTTGGAAAAAAACGGAATCATTCCGCGTAATGATTTATTGAAATCCCAGCTTCAGGTTTCTAAAATTCAGCTGTCGCTTGATGAAGCATTGAACAACGAAAAAATAATCAATTACTATTTGGTTACTTTGCTAAAACTGCCTTCACAAACAAAATTAGCAGTAACAGAAAGTGATTTGATTAGCTTTTCTACTAATTCAGTACCAACAGATGAACAGCCTGCATTTCAAAACCGTAAAGATCTGGAAGCAATTCAATTTCAGGAAAAAGCAACCCAAAACAATATTAAAATTGCCAAAGGTGATTACTATCCTAGCGTGGCTTTGACAGGCGGTTATGCCGCTTTGAATGTAAACAATATTATAACATTGGAAAATGCAATGTTTATTGGCGTTGGCATATCGTATGACGTCAGCGGAATCCTAAAAAACGGAACTCAGGTAAAAATTGCCGAAAGCAAAGCACTTGAGGTAAAAAACACCGAAGAACTTTTAAAAGACAACATTAGAGTTCAGGTACAGCAGGCGATCACCAATTATGATTTGGCTATAAAACAAAATACAGTTTACAATCAAGCTGTTGAACAGGCTACTGAAAACTACCGAATCGTAAAAGACAAATACGATAACGGGCTTTCGGATACCAATGATTTACTGGAAGCCGATGTAGAACAGCTGAAATCTAAAATAAGCGAAACCATTGCCAAAGTGGATGTTATTCAAAAATACTACGAATTACTTTCGGCAACCGGTCAATTATCACAAACCTTCAACCTTTCAAAAATATAACCACTACCAATATCATGGAAAAGAAAAAAACAAACACCAAATTCATTATAATCCTATTGGTTTTGATCCTTGCAGGAGGAACTTACGGAATTTCAAAATACCTTCATTCCCAAGGGCATGAAGAAACAGATGATGCTCAAATAGAGAAAAACATGAATCCGATAATCCCAAGAGTTTCGGGATATATCAATAAAGTGTACGTAAAAGACAATGATTATGTAAAAAAAGGAGATACTTTATTTACCATTGACAAAAGAGACTACCAATTGAAAATTGAAGAAGCAAATGCTACTTTAATTGCTGCAGAAAGCGGATTTGAAGTAGCCAAAGAAGATATTGGAAGCGCTTTGGCAAGCATTGCCGTTTCGGATGCCAATGTGCAATCGGCTGGAGGAAATATTGAAACTGCAAAAATCAGATTGGGAAGAGCTGCAAGTGATTATGCCCGTTATGAAAATTTATACAAAAATCACTCTATAACGAAACAGCAATTTGAACAAGCATTGGCCACTAAACAAGAAGCAGAAAGCCAAGTGCGTATTTTACAGCAGCAGCAAAAAGCCAGCTCTTATCAAAAATCAGCAATTGAAGCTAAATCAAGAGTTACCAATAAACAGACAGAAGTAGCATCTGCCAATATCAAAAAAGCAAAAGCATTACTCGAAGTTGCCCAATTAAATCTGACTTACACTGTTGTAACTGCCGCTATTGACGGACAAGTTTCAAAAATTGACATTCAGCCAGGACAATTGGTACAGCAAGGACAATCATTGTTCTATATCATCAATAATAATGAAGCTTGGGTAGTGGCCAACTTTAAAGAAACGCAATTGAACAAAATGATTATCGGTCAAAAAGTAACGATAAAAGTAGATGCATATCCTGACTATGATTTTAAAGGAACATTAACTTCATTCTCACCAGCAACCGGATCCCGTTTTTCATTGCTTCCGCCAGATAACGCAACAGGAAACTTTGTAAAAACCATTCAAAGATTACCAGTAAAAATCAATTTAGATACAACAAATGATCCTGAGAAAGTAAAATTACTGCGCCCAGGAATGAATGTTGACGTGGACGTACATTTGAAGTAAGATTTTAGATAACAGATTTAAGAGAGCCATTAAATCTTTCAAAATCAATTCAATTTTTTAGAATACTTACTTTATAAATCATACAAATGACAAAAGTACAAGCAACAGACGACGATTTAGTAGAATACGGCTTCAGACGCGTTATTATCACTATTACGGCAGTACTTTGCGCACTGTTGGAAATCGTTGATACTACCATTGTAAACGTGGCGCTTACCGATATGCGCGGAAGTCTTGGCGCTACCCTGACCGACGTAGCCTGGGTAATTACCGCTTATGCTATTGCAAATGTTATTGTGATTCCAATGACCAGCTGGTTATCACAGCAATTTGGAAGGCGTAATTACTTTGTAGCCTCAATTATCCTTTTTACGGTATGTTCCTTTTTGTGCGGAAATGCAAACAATATATGGGAATTAGTAGCCTTCCGTTTCGTGCAGGGTATTGGCGGAGGAGCATTATTAGTAACAGCACAAACGATTATCACCGAGAGTTATCCCGTAGCCAAAAGAGGAATGGCACAAGCCATTTACGGAATGGGCGTAATTGTGGGGCCAACTTTGGGACCGCCTTTGGGAGGTTATTTAGTCGATCATTATTCTTGGCCGTATATTTTTTATATCAATATTCCATTGGGAATTATTGCCACTGTTTTGGCTATTACTTTCGTAAGAAGTCCAAAATACGGCGAAAAATTAAAATCAAATCAAGTCGATTGGTGGGGAATTGTGCTATTGGCCACATTCATCGGATCATTACAGTTTGTACTGGAACACGGTCAGCAAGACGATTGGTTTAATGACAGCTTGATTACAAGTTTAAGCGTAATAACCGTATTTGGCTTAATCCTTTTCATATGGAGAGAGCTTACCTATAAACACCCAATTGTAAATTTAAGTGTTTTAAAAGACGGAAATCTGAGAATAGGAACCGTTATGTGTTTCATCCTTGGTTTTGGACTCTATGGATCAACATTAATTATCCCAATTTATACGCAAGCAATCTTAGGATGGACAGCAACCGATGCGGGATTGTTACTAATTCCGGGTTCGATAACCACCGCTTTTATGATGCCTATAGTAGGTAATATGATTCAAAAAGGAGTACCGCAATCCTATATGGTTGCCGTTGGATTTTTAATCTTTTTCTTCTTTACTTTTGCGATGTACAATAATATGACTCCTGATACTGGAGTAGAACATTTATTTTGGCCATTGATTTTAAGAGGAATTGGATTGGGCTTACTTTTCGTACCGATAACAACGCTCTCCCTTTCTACCCTAAAAGGAAAACACATTGGAGAAGGTGCCGCTTTTACCGGAATGATGCGTCAGTTAGGAGGTTCATTTGGTATTGCTATCATCACCACCTTTATCACACGTTGGAGTCAGGAACACAGAGTAAATTTAGTCGCCCATCTGGATCCCAGTAAATATGAAGTACAGCAACGGGTAATAGGCCTGCAGAGAAGTTTTATGTCCAAAGGTTTTACCAGCAATGAATCATTGCAAAAAGCCTATCAAGTAATGGATTATTCCGTAATGAAGCAGAGTACAGTTTTGGCCTATATGGATATTTTCCTTTATTTAGGAATCTTGTTTTTATGCTGTATCCCAGTTATTCTTTTCATCAAAAAAGGAAAAAATAAAATAGATCCGGCTGAAGCAATGCATTAAAAAGTTAAAGATTAGAAATTAAGAGGTCAGAAATCGGGAAAATCCAGTTTCTGACCTTTTCTTTTATGCTGAAGTATAAACGTGAGTTCGATTGTTACTTTTTGGAGCAGAAACATTAGGCGCTTTTAGCTGGCATTTGTCCCGTTTTCCGTTATAGCCTTTTGTGTCTCTCAACTTTTGGGACGAGACGGCACAAAAGGGTTTTCACTTCAACCGGGGCTAAAGGGAGATGTTTTGCTTTCTTGCCGACACTAAAAAACCAACTCCGAATTTCACTAATCAATAAGTGAGATTCCGAGTTTTTTTTAAAGCCTGAAAAAGGATATAGCAAACAAAATTCACACTTTGTAGGTTTACAACTATTATTTTCTATATTTGAAATAAAGAATAAAACCAAACAAACGTTTGCTAATCTAGACCTTTTTAGATGTATATAAGGAAGTTTATATCGAGTATATACAAATTAGCAGTAATTGTGTCATAAACAAAAGAGAAACAATAATTTACAATAAAATAATGCTCGAAAAGAAAAAAATATTTGTAATTATTGGAAGTGCCAGTTCAAATTCAGCAAACTTAAAAATCATTCAGAAAATTGAAAGTTTATCAGAAAATGAATTTAAGCTGACCGTTTTTAATAATTTAAAAACATTACCCCATTTTGACCCTGAACTTTCGGCAGATAATCCACCGAAATTAATTGTAGAACTAAGAAATAAAATTGAAAAAGCAGACGGAATAATTATTTGTACGCCAGAATACATTTTTAGTATTCCAAGCGGATTGAAAAATGCAATTGAATGGTGTATTTCAACAACCATTTTTTCTGAAAAACCAGTTGGATTAATTACAGCGTCTGCAAGTGGTGAAAAAGGCCACGAAGAATTAAAGTTGATAATGAAAACAGCTATGTCAAAATTTACAGAAGAAACAACATTATTAATTCAAGGTGTAAAAGGAAAATTTGATGACCAAAATAATTTAACTGATACTGAAACAATTAAAAAACTTAATGTATTTATAAAAGAATTTAAAAATTTAATATAAATAAAACAACGAACCTCTAATCGAATAGACGGCTCCTCCAGAAACTGATAGAATACTCCGCTGCTCCACCCGCAGTTTTGTCATCCAGCTCAGCAAAATCTCATGACCTAGTGTTTTTTTTTCTTGGTTTTTAAGATAGTACCTTTTCTCGTAAATACTTTTAGAATTATATGCAATTCAAGAGTTTTAAATAAACTACAAGTAACAAATCTATTATTTTACAGTCTATATATTTTTTATAAAGAGAGAATTTCTGTTTACAAAATAACCGTATCAGATAAAGTGCTGATTTTATAAGATATTCATAAAAAAAAGTCAGAAAAATTTCATTAGATTTACTATTATAAAGAACATTAAAAAAGTACAGGAGACTTTACCGAGCAAGGGTATTCGAGAAAAAATAAAGCACTAACTATTCAAAATAAAAAAATATGAAAAAATTAAATCTGATTATTTTACTGTTTTTAACTTTTAACTGCTTTTCGCAAGATGTAAATGATAAAATAAAATTGTTTGAAAACAACTTAAATCATTGGGATAAATCAAAAAGTAAAAAATGGATCTTAAAAGAAAGAATGGCCTTTTATGAAGTTAATGCAGTAAGTATTGCAGTAATTAAGGATTACAAAATAGAATGGGTAAAAGCCTATGGCTATGCAGACATTTCTGAAAAGAGATTAGCTACTCCTCAAACACTTTTTCAAGCAGCTTCCATAAGCAAGTCTATCAATAGTCTTGGTGTTTTAAAACTAGTCGAAGAAGGTAAATTAGGTTTAGACAATGATATAAATAATTACCTAAAAGATTGGAAATTTCAATACGATTCCATTTCAAAAGGAAAAAAAATTACAATTGCCAATTTATTAAATCACACGGCTGGTTTGTCAATCCATGGTTTTGGCGGTTATGAAAAAGGAAAAAAACTACCAACCACTATAGAAACTCTTGACGGATTAAAACCTTCTAATTCAAACGCTGTTCGGTCTATATTTGAACCAGGTTTAAAATTTCAATATTCGGGAGGCGGAATTACAATTACACAATTAATTCTTGAAAATGTAACAGGAGAAAAATATGAAGATTACATGAAAAAGAATATTTTGGAACAATTAAAAATGGACAGCAGTTCCTTTAATCAGCCTCCTGCAAAAGAGAAAGAAAATTTACTTGCAACTGGATACAATATGGACAAAGAAGTTGAAGGAAAATATCATATTTATCCCGAAAAAGCAGCCGCTGGATTATGGACAAATCCAACAGATTTATCTAAATATATAATTGAAACGCAATTATCATTATTGGGAAAATCAAATAAAATATTGTCTAAAGAAATGTCTGCAAAAAGACTAGATAATAATTTTGGAGTGTTTGTAAATGATTTTAAAGGCACAAAATACTTTGGACATAGTGGAGGAAATGAAGGCTTTGTGTGCTATTATATTGGTGATTTTGAAGGTGGAAACGGCATAGTTGTCATGACAAATGGCAGAATGTTTCCCATAATTAATGAAATAGTTTCCAGCATTGCAAGCTTGAATAATTGGAAAAATTATCCATTAGAACCTCAAAAAGAATCAATTGCCTTAACTATAAGAAAAGAATGCCAAAAGAACATTGATAAAGGAGTTGAACTTTACAAAAACCTTAAAAAAAATAACATCGCTGATTATAATTTTTCTGATGAAAGCGAACTGAATCAACTTGGCTACGAATTTCTAAGAGATGCAAAAATAGAATCAGCAATTAAAATTTTTGATCTAAATGTTAATGAGTTTCCAAATTCATCAAATGTGTATGATAGTCGCGGTGAAGCCTATTTTAATAAAAAAGAATATTTGATATCAAAAACCGATTATTTAAAATCGTTAGAACTAAATTCTACAAATCAAAATGCAAAAGAAATGCTCTTAAAAATTGAAAAGCTATTGCAAAAATAAAACCGAACGGCTGACACTTATTACAATTGATTTGGGAAAAAGTCTTAATTTAGAATGTTTTTTAAAGCTCTTTAGTTAAGCATAATTTAAATCCAAACCACTTGTAGCAAGGGAACGTTGTTTTTACTAATCCAGCTGAACAATAAAATGAACGAACAATTAGGATTTCGGTTATGCATCAGCATTTTAATTCCTGTCTATAGCGGTCTTCCCGGGCTATGGATTGCAATAATTATGAGAAAAAAAAACTCCTCATTTTTTTATTATGTTAAGAATTTTGAAATAACTAAAAATGTCAGCTTTTATAAACTCTTGGGACTTGATTTCTTCACTTACTGTGTAAAGAATACATTCTTTAGACATTGCAACACAAAAATTCGAATAACAAAAAAACCAAACATAGATGAAGTCGATAGACTGCTCAATGAAATAACAATATCCGAGTTATGTCACATTTTCGGATTTATATTTGTGCTGCTATTTCAAATTGCAACTTTAATCTTGGGTTTATACGACATGTTTTTCTCTTCGATACTGTTCAATACAATATTCAACATATACCCCATTTTACTTCAGGAACGCAATAAATTAAGACTTAGAAACTTCCAGAAATTTTAGAACATTAGCAAAATAAATTCTGCTTTCTAAAATCTGCCTTCTGCTGACTAAAAACTATCTCGTAAAAACCAAGTTATTCCCTTTCGATAAATTAGCGTCAAACTGATAGCCTTCGCAATTAAATCCTTTTAAATCATCAAGCGTTTGGGCATTGTTATCTAGAATATAACGCACCATCAATCCCCTAGCCTTCTTGGCAAAAAAACTGATTATTTTCAGTTTGCCATCTTTATAATCCTTGAATTCAGGAGTAATAACAGGAACTTTCAAAGCCTTCACATCCACAGCCGAAAAATATTCATTACTCGCCAAATTAATAAACAGTTCCCCCTTTTTGAGTTCTTTGTTTAGCGAATTTGTAATAGTCTTTTTCCAAAACTCATATAAATTTTTGCTTTCGCCAATAGGCAATTTAGTTCCCATTTCCAATCGGTAGGCCTGAATTAAATCCAATGGCTTCAAATAACCGTACAAACCCGATAGAATTCGTAAACTGTCTTGAAGCTGTTCCAATTTATCCATTGAAATCGTGTAAGCATCAAGTCCTGTATAGACATCGCCGTCAAAAGCATACACTGCCGGGCGCGCATTTTCAGGCATAAAAGGAGTTCTCCAATCTTGGTTGCGTTTCCAGTTCAAATCGGCCAATTTATCTGAAATAGACATTAGCTCGGATAAGGATTTTGGTGACTGCTGTTTTAAAACTTTATGAACTTGTCTGGATTCTTTTAGAAAAGAAGAGGAAGTATATTGAGAAGTTGGCAGCTCTTTTTCAAAATTTAATGATTTGGCTGGCGATAATACAATTTTCATATAGGACTATTTATTGCTTCAAAAATACAAATTGAAATCTAGAATTGAGAAACAATAGATTGAATTGTTTAATGCCATAATAGATAATTAAGATTGAAAAATACTAAGCAATTATTACAAGAATTACAGAAATCAATTAAAAAAAGCCATTTCTAAAAGTGACAAACAAAGTGACTGATAATTTTTTTTCAAACCAATTTCAATATGAGACAGAACAAATTTCTCAATATTTGTTATATTTGAATGAAATTTAAAACATGAAATTATTTTATACAATCCTTTTTTGTATCCTATTTCACATTGGATTAGCACAATCTGCCAATCAATATTTTGAAAAAATCAGAGATAACGAAGCCGAACTTACGGCTTTTTTTGCACAAATGCCCAAAGGCGGAGATTTACACCATCATTATTCCGGTTCAATTTATGCAGAACCTTTATTAGCTCATGCCATCGCACAAAATTTATATCTAAACACTCAAACCATGACAGTCAGTAAAGAAAAACAGACTGGTACTGACTGGGTATTATTCTCTGCTTTACAAAAGAATGGAGAACTAGAAGCTTACAAACAAAAAGTAATGCAAAAGTGGTCTGTTAAGGATTATAACTATGTAGATTACCCATCGGATAAACAGTTTTTTGAGACTTTCATGAAGTTTGAACCCGCCATTGTCGGAAATTTTGAAGCTGGTTTATTGGAACTGAAAAACAGAGCTGTCAAAGAAAATGTCAGTTACATAGAAACTCAATTATCGACTATTCCCTGTGCCATAAAAACTGATGATTTAGCCAAATACAACAATCAGTTACGAAAAATGACTGCTGGCAAAAACGAAAAAGCCGTTATGCAGTCTTTGGATTCCTTATATATTGTTTTTACTCAAAAAGACGCCAAAAAATACGCCACCGATTTTAACATCAATTTTGTTGGCAAAATGCACAAAGAGCTTCAAATCGATGACAGCCAATTTACAATGCGCTACCAAAATTTTGTTTTGCGCTTTATGGAACCGGTTGATTTATTCAAAAATTTAATCGTGGCTTTTATCTCAGCTGACAGCAGTCCGCTGATAGCGGGAGTCAATATCGTTTCTCCTGAAGATGGCGAAACTTCCATGAAAGATTATGCATTACACATGCTGATGTTCAAATATTGCCACAGCCGTTTTCCAAAAGTAAAATATACGCTGCATGCTGGTGAACTTACCTTGGGATTAGTTCGCCCCGAGGAATTGACTTGGCATATCAATGCAGCAGTTTATACCGCCAAGGCCAATAGAATCGGACATGGAGTTGATATTGCTTACGAAGAAAAAAGCTATGACTTAATGCGTTTTATGGTCGAAAACAATATCCCCGTAGAAATCAATCTCGTTAGCAATGAATTTATTTTGAAAGTAAAAGAGAACCGCCACCCTATTCTCTTGTACAAAGAGTTTGGCGTGCCAATACTAATTAGCACAGATGATGCCGGAATATTGAGAACCAACATGACCGAACAATATGTTTTACTGGCCAAAAGATACAGCAGTATTTCCTATAGTGATATCAAACAGTTTGTCTACAACAGCATCAATTATAGTTTTATTCAAGACCCAGCGTTAAAAAAACAATTACTGCAGGATTTAGATGCCCGTTTCAAAATTTTTGAAGCCAATTTTTCAATGAAATAAAAATGAAATAAATTAGTCTAGCTCGACTCAAAATTATTAAAAGCCTCATTTTTGAGGCTTCTTTTATAAATAAATCCTCTTTCAGGTTTGCATTATTATGGCTAATTTCGCCAAATTTGATATTATACTTTCAATACGCGCAAAATGAAACATTGGGACATCCTTTTATCCAATCAAGTCKATAAAAAAAGCTTTATAAATACTTTATTATCAGGAAAAATTCAAGGAAAATTATCGGTTTTTAATGATTTAAAGGGAATCTTATTTTCGGATATAGCGATTCAAAAATTAATAGAAGAAGAATACCTGCACGACTCTATTGAAGCCACTGCTGACTCTAACCGAAACCTGCGCACTTTTTCATCGGGAGAACGAAAAAAGGAATTTTTAAAATATTGCCTCAGGCAAAAACCGGACTATATCATTCTGGACAATCCTTTGGACCATTTAGATCTTGCTTCGCGCATAGGGTTAACAGCCGAGATTAAGTCCATCTCATATTCGGTTGGTATCATTCAGTTAGTAAGCCGAACAATTGATTTGCTTCCGTTTATAGCTAACAAGGCTCAAATAGATGATAATTCATTTGAACTGAACAGCATAAATATAACCGAACATTCACTTGAAAATAATGAATATAAAATCCCCATTCACAAAGAGATTTTTAAAGATGGTGTTTTAATAAAAATGAATAGGATATCTGTTTCCTATGATGAAAGACACATTATTAATACTCTTTCTTGGACTATTAAACAAGGTGAATTTTGGCAGCTTATAGGACCGAATGGTTCTGGAAAAAGCACTCTTCTGTCACTTATTTCGGGAGATAATACCAAAGGTTATGGCCAGGATATAGAACTCTTTGGAAGAAAAAAAGGCAGTGGTGAAAGCATTTGGGAAATCAAAAAGAAAATCGGTTATTTTTCAACATCTATGACCGATTTATTTAGCAGAAATACTATTTTGGAAGAAATGATTCTTTCGGGTTTCTTTGATTCAATTGGATTGTATAGACAGCCAACAACTTTACAGCGAAAAATTGTCTCTCAATGGCTTGATCTGATTGAGATGACTCCTTTGAAAAAGAAAATTTTCAATCGGCTTTCTATTGGTCAGCAAAGACTTGCCCTCATAACCCGCGCAGTTCTCAAACATCCTCCGTTATTAATTTTGGACGAACCACTAGAAGGATTAGACGACCATAATGTAGCATTGGTAATACAGCTTATTAATACGATTAAAAAAGAGACTAACATAACCATTCTGTTTGTTTCGCACCGAATGGAGCCTAATCTTGCGCCAAATTCGGTTTTAGAATTAACTCCAAGCCCAACGGGATCTAAAGGTGTTATAAGTCAATTTCATTAATATCCACCCTCAATATTGTCATCCCGAGGAACGAGGAATCTCAGTTTGCATATCTGCAATCAAAGTCATTGTGAGGAACGAAACAAACACGCTAAGAAATGCGACCACAGCAAATGAGATTGCTTTGTTCGTCTCAAAAGACATTCAAGACGAAAAAAATAATAACAAAGAAACCTTCTCTCTCCCTTTAGCCCTGATCGAAACGGCATCTCCCGATTTAGAAAAACAAGGCTTTTTGCCGTAGTTTTTGTTAATCGGGAATACAGTGGAGAGCAGGAACCATATATCCAAAAATGCCCCATCTTTCTGCTCCTAAATATTTTTTTAACTATAGCGAAATAGAAAATTACTACTTTATGGGGTAAGAATGATTCTATAAAATTTGTAACTTTTATTCTGGCATCACGTATAATAACTTTAACTTTTAAACTTAAAAACTCATGGGTCCATTTATGATTGCCATTTTAGTCTTCGGGCTAATTATTCTCTTTTCTTCCTTTTTTACAGTAAAACAGCAGACTGCTGTTGTTGTAGAACGTTTCGGTAAGTTTTTGAGTATCCGAAACTCTGGATTACAGCTCAAGGTTCCAATTATTGACAGAATTGCTGGTCGTGTAAACTTTAGAATTCAGCAGCTGGATGTAATCATTGAAACACAGACTAAAGATAATGTGTTTGTGAAAATGAAAATTTCGGTGCAGTTTAAAGTCATTCCTGAACATGCCTACGAAGCATTTTATAAATTAGAATATCCGCATGATCAGATTACAGCTTATGTTTTTGATGTAGTACGTGCTGAAGTTCCTAAACTTATTCTGGATGATGTTTTCGCAAGAAAAGACGATATTGCTGTTGCCGTAAAAAGAGAATTGAATGAGGCAATGATGGCTTATGGGTATGATATCATCAATACTTTGGTTACCGATATTGACCCGGATATTCAGGTGAAAAATGCAATGAACCGAATTAATGCTGCCGAAAGAGAAAAAACTGCAGCTATGTTTGAATCTGAAGCGCAAAGAATTAGAATTGTTGCCAAAGCAAAGGCTGAAGCCGAAAGTAAAAAACTTCAAGGTCAAGGTATTGCAGACCAAAGAAGAGAAATTGCGCGCGGATTGGTAGAAAGTGTGGAAGTGTTAAACCAAGTAGGAATTAATTCGCAAGAAGCATCTGCACTTATTGTAATTACGCAGCATTATGACACTTTGCAGGCGATTGGTGCCGATACGAATTCTAATTTAATTCTGCTTCCAAATTCTCCGCAAGCAGCAAGCGATATGCTAAATAGTATGGTAACAAGTTTTACTGCTTCAAACATCATTGGAGAAGAAATGAAAAAACAAAAACCACGTGTTAAAAAAGTTGATCACACATCTATAGATTATAATCCGTCGGATACTTCAAATCCAACAACTGAAACTGAATAATAGCTGTTATAGTGATTAGCTGTTAGTGACTAGTAATTAGCTTTAGCACAATGCATAAAAAAACAGAGATACTTGATAAACTCAAGGGTCTCTGTTTTTTACATTTTACTTGCTAATACTCAAGGACTATTTACTAATCTAAGCAATTACTCTTCATCATCCACTTGGTGCGATTTCGAATATCCTCTCCATTTTTCAATACAATCCTGAAAATCTTGAGGCAATTCGGTATCAAAACGCATCATTTCTCCTGTACTTGGATGTACAAAACCAAGTGTTTTTGCATGTAATGCTTGTCTTGGCAATGCTTTGAAACAATTCTCAATAAACTGTTTGTATTTCGTAAAAGTTGTCCCTTTCAAAATCAAATGGCCTCCATAACGCTCATCATTAAACAGCGGATGCCCAATATGTTTTAAGTGCGCACGGATTTGGTGTGTTCTTCCAGTTTCCAATCGGCATGAAATTAATGTTACATACCCAAAACGCTCCAACACTTTATAATGTGTTATAGCGGGTTTTCCAATTTCGGGATCTGCAAAAACTGCCATCTGCATACGGTCTTTCAAATGTCGCGCCAAGTTTCCTTCAATAGTTCCAGCCTCTTGAGCAACATTTCCCCAAACTAAGGCAATATATTCTCTTTCGGATGTTTTTGCTTCAAATTGTTTGGCCAGATGTGTCATCGCCGCTTCGGTTTTGGCAATAACCAATAATCCTGAAGTATCCTTATCGATTCTATGAACCAGTCCCGGACGCTCGCTGCTGTTCATTGGCAAATTCTCAAAATGAAACGCAAGCGCATTCACCAAAGTCCCAGTATAATTCCCATGACCAGGGTGCACCACCAATCCAGGCGGTTTATTGATCAATAAAAGTGCATCATCTTCATAAACAATATCCAGCGGAATATCCTCTGGATCCACTCTGTTTTCAAAAGGCGGATGCGTCAGCATTACCTGAATCACATCAAAGGGTTTCACTTTATAATTTGACTTTACCGTGGCATCATTCACAAAAATATTCCCTTCGGTGGCGGCATTCTGAATTTTATTTCGTGTGGCATTTGGAATCAAACCCATTAAGTATTTGTCAATCCGCAAAATCGCCTGTCCTTTTGGAACCTCAAATCGATAATGCTCAAATAACTCTTCGTCTAAATCCTCAATTGGTTCAATATTATTGTTCATTCGCTGGTGTTTGTTCATCTGCTGGAACAGCTGTACTGTCCACTGCTTCTTCTTGATAACTCTCTTTTCCGTCGCCCAAAACCAAATCAATTTTTGAGGCTTTCAAAACTCTGTCCCCTACTTTCAGGTTTCTGCCTTTATACCGCATTTCTAAGACCATATCTTTTCCTAAATTTGGAACATAAGTAATGGTTCCGGCTTCAAGTCCTAAAGCCTTTAGTGTAGGCACTGCCTCACGATATGTTTTTTCAATCAAATCTGGAATCCGCACAGACGAAAACCCAGATGAATTAATCTTAATATATACTTTTCTGCCCACTTTTACCTTTGTGCCAGGCATAGGATCTTGCTCAACAACACTATATTTTGGATAATCGCCTCTAAAATCAACACTATCCAATAATTCATAATCCAAATCCAATTCATCCAGCTTATCTTCCACTTGCTCCTCTGTCAATCTTCTCAAATCGGGAACCGAAATTTCATGCCCATGATCGGTAGTAAAAGTCAGCCAATGCATGAATAAATAACCTAAAACAGCAATAATTGCAAATGCAATAAACACTTGTCCAAAAAATACGCGACTGGTAAGATATTTTTTTAAGCTCATAAATATTTTTATTTCCCGCAAAGATAAAGCTATTTCGTTTCAAAAAAAATGATAATTTTGTTTACAATCCGTTTTAATCGTTTAATCGATTAAACGTTTAACCGATTAAACAATAAATATGAAAAACATTGCCATCATCATGGGCGGCTATTCCAGCGAATACAAGATCTCACTCATCAGCGGAAACGTAGTTTACCAATTCTTAGACAAAACAAAATACAACGGATTCAGAGTTCATATTTTTAAAGAAAAATGGGTCTATGTTGATGATCAGGACAATGAATTTCCAATTGACAAAAACGATTTTTCAGCAACAGTAAACGGAACCAAAATCACTTTTGATTGTGTTTTTAATGCAATTCACGGAACTCCGGGAGAAGATGGATTAATGCAGGCTTATTTCGAATTAATCGGTCTGCCACAATCTTCCTGCGACTATTACCAAGCGGCATTAACGTTCAACAAACGCGACATGCTTTCTGTTTTAAAACCTTACGGCATCAAAACCGCCACCTCTTACTATTTAAACAAAGGCGATATCATTAATACTGCCGAAATCGTAAAAACAGTTGGTTTGCCATGTTTTGTAAAACCAAATAAATCGGGTTCCAGTTTTGGAATCTCTAAAGTAAAAACAGAAGCTGAATTGCCAATCGCCATCGAAGTAGCCTACAAGGAAGACAATGAAATCATTATCGAAAGTTTCTTAGACGGAACCGAAGTTTCAGTTGGAGTTATCAACTATCAGGGAGAAATAATCGTTTTGCCTATCACCGAGATTGTTTCAGAAAATGATTTCTTTGATTACGAAGCCAAATATGAAGGAAAATCTCAGGAAATAACTCCTGCGAGAATTTCCGAAGAAATGACTCAAAAAGTAAGTGAAGCTGCAAAACGTGCCTACGAAGTGCTGAAAATGAAAGGTTTCTCCAGAAGTGAATTCATCTTTGTGAACGGAGAACCGCACATGCTCGAAATGAATACCATTCCTGGATTAACAACCGAAAGCTTAATTCCGCAACAAGCAAAAGCTGCCGGAATTTCATTAACAGATTTGTTTACCAATGCAATTGAATTGGCGATTAAATAAGTTAATGAGAATCTAAGACTCTAAATTTTTAGTATTTATCCTGAACCGAAGAAATAACATTATTAAAAGTTCATTTCAATGCTTTATACAAACCTACAAGGTCAAAAAAAGACCTTGCAGGAAAGATCGTTAACAACAAAAAAACTTAGAATCTTAGAGTCTTAGCAACTCAGAATCTTCAAACATAAAACAATGAACAAAAGCAGAATTGAAGCCTTTAGCGATGGTGTCATGGCCATTATAATCACCATCATGGTTCTGGAAATCAAAGCTCCGGAGCATTCTGATTTAGCCAGTTTATTCCCGCTGATTCCTGTCTGTTTGAGTTATGTATTGAGTTTTATCTATGTTGGAATTTATTGGAACAACCACCATCACATGTTCCAGGTGGTCAAAAAAATAGACGGTTCGGTGCTATGGTATAATACGGCATTATTATTTTGGCTGTCCTTAATTCCGTTTGCGACAAGCTGGATGGGAGAACAGTCTTTTGCAACAGTTCCCATTGCCTGTTACGGTTTTATTTTATTGATGTGTGCAATTTCATATATAACGCTCCAAAATAAAATTATAAAATTGGAAGGCAAAGAATCCATTTTGCACCAAGCAGTCAACAACGATAAAAAAGGAAAAATATCAATGGTTTGCTACGTTTCGGCAATTCCTCTTGCATTTATTTCTCCCATTATTTCGGGAATCCTTTATATTTTTGTAGCATTAATATGGATTATACCCGACAAAAGAATTGAAAATCAAATCAATAAACTCTAAAAGATGAAATCGCCATGATTCCAAATCACAAATAAAAATAGAGAATGGCGATACCTTCCGATTGCTATCGGAATCTGATAAAAAATATAAATATCAAGATATGAAAAAAGCCATATTCCCGGGGTCATTTGACCCAATCACTTTGGGACATGAAGACATCATCAACAGAGGCATTTCGCTATTTGATGAAATTGTAATTGCTATTGGAGTCAATGCCGAAAAAAAATACATGTTTAACCTTGAGGAAAGAAAGCGATTTATTGAGGAAACATTCAAAAACGAACCCAAGATTACTGTTATCACTTACGAAGGCTTGACCATCGATTTGTGCCAAAAAATAAAAGCTGATTTCATCTTAAGAGGTCTCCGCAACCCTGCCGATTTCGAATTTGAAAAAGCCATCGCCCACACCAACAGACGATTATCCAAAATAGAAACTGTCTTTTTATTGACCGCTGCCCGAACTTCTTATATCAGTTCCAGCATTGTGAGAGACGTTATCCGAAATAACGGTGAATATGAAATGCTGGTTCCAGAAGCGGTGAGGGTTAAATTGCATAAGTAATGTTTGGTTAGTAGTTACCAATGCCACCACATGATAGAAACCCTTCAACTTAAATAATTTATAATGACATTTGATGTATCAATTCTACAAGCTTTCATAATTACTTTAATATCTGCTTTTGCTGGCGGTTATATTTCGTTCTGCTTTGCTTCAAAATCAAAAAAGGATGATGCAATTGTTAAGTTCAGAGAAGAAAAATACTCGAATCTTTTAATTCTTCTTAAAGGCTTTGTTGGCGAAACATCCAATTCAGAAACTAAACGTAATTTTTTTGATGAACAATATAAATCTTGGATTTACTCTTCTGATGAAGTTGTTTTAGCAATTAATTATTTAGTTGAATTAATAAAAAAAACGAGAATAAAGATCCGAATCCAGAAGAAGGAAGAAAAGCGATTGGAAATATTGTTTTGGCAATGAGAAAAGATTTATTAAAGAAAACGAATTTAGAATATAAACACTTTAATTATACAAATGTTAGAGATAGAAATTGATACACTACTTTCAACACAAGTCTTCATTTGAAATTTAAGTGGAATTATCATTTTTAGATCGTATTTTTTTAAATCAAAAAACACTCTACTTCGTAAAATACAATAGATGATCAACAAAAACATAAACTTGCAAAACCTCTCATTTAACTGTAATTTTGCAACCTAAAAAAAACAAACCTTAATAATGAGCTTAGAAAGAGAATTAAATAAACGCAGCGGTTCCCAATGTGAATTATGCGCTGCCACCGAAAACCTAAAAGAATTCCAAGTATTACCTACAAAAAAAGGCGGATTGGACGAAAGCATTTTTGCTTGTTCCACTTGTATCGACCAAATTGAGAATCCCGGTCATGAAGATTTAAACCATTGGAGATGCTTAAACGACAGTATGTGGAGCGAACATACTCCAGTACAGGTTGTAGCTTGGAGAATGTTGAGCCGTTTGCGTAAAAATGGCTGGCCACAAGAGCTTTTGGAACAAATGTATTTGGACGAAGACACCCTTGCATGGGCGCAAGCCACAGGAGAAGGTGAAGATGACGAAAACAAAATCATCCACCGTGATGTAAATGGCGTAATATTAGCTCACGGAGATTCTGTTGTGCTGATTAAAGATTTAAAAGTAAAAGGATCAAGCATGGTTGCCAAACAGGGAACTTCGGTACGCAACATCCGTTTGGATCATGAAAATGCAGAATACATTGAAGGAAAAGTTGATGGTCAGCAGATTGTGATTATCACACAATACGTTAAGAAAATATAGTTTGCCGTTTATACAAAAAAAGTCCTCGAAATTCGAGGACTTTTTTTGTATAAACAATTTTAGCATTAAAGCTAAAATTTTAATTCTTCTTCTAGCTTTTTTGAAATAATTTTTCAACTTGCTCTTTTGATAATGGCTCAGAAATATGAGTAGAACCCACTTCTTTGCTGGAAACCATAAACTGTACAGTTGTTTTGTCAGAGCTTGCAATATAGTGCAGCCAAACAAAATTATTAGGCAATTCCAATTTCACGTCATTCAAAGGACTTGCTGTAAATCCCTTTGAGATGATTCCGTAAAGGCTTTGATAAGCATTATCAACATTCTTGAATGAAAAAGCCTTTAAAGCTGCCTCTGCATCATCAGATTGAACTGTTGTATAAAAAAAGGTAAACTCATCACCAATTTTTTGAACATAAAAACTATTATTTACTCTGCCTAATTTCTCAACAGGCACAGTTTCAAGAACTTTAATTTGGCTAAATCCAATAGAACTAATAAATAAAATAGCAATCGCAATAACTTTTTTCATAATTTATTTGGGGTTTAATGATATACTCAATTTGGTAAGTATTTGCCAGCAAACATAATAATAAAAAAAAACCAACTCCTTTGTTGTTCCTTTTTTTTATTAACATTCAAACTTTTTTTTTGTTTGTAATTTAAGAAGCTACGAACAAAATTATAAGTTTTCACAAATCTCTCCTTATTTATTAATTTCTCAATTTTGATTCATTCGAGTAAAGAAATAAACAAAAATCTAAAACCTACTCTTCCTCCTTCTTGATAACCTTTCTCGCAACTTCAATCTTGAATTTCTTGCCTTTCATCTTCTCTTCTTTTATATTATGCAGCAAGTCTTTTACCTTATTGAATTTTACGGCAGCAAACGAAATAAAATCCTTCACTTCAATTAATCCCAAATCGCCTTTTTCGAGTTTTCCTTTTTGAGAAAAGAATCCTACAATATCAATTTTATTCAATTTATTTTTCTTTCCGCCACTAATGTAAATAGTTTGAAATTCGGGAGGTTTTGGCAGTGTCACTGTATTTTCTACATTAAACGCTTCCATTCCATAATCCAAATAATCCATTTTTTTCTCACTTTCATGGGCAACCACATAAGCTGTCCCCGAAGCCTGCATACGTGCAGTACGGCCATTTCTATGGGTAAACTCATCTTCTTTTAAGGGCAGATGATAATGGATAACGTGCTTCATTTCGGGAATATCAAGACCACGAGCAGCAAGATCGGTAGTAATTAAATAGCTCATGCTCCCGTTACGGAATTGAATTAGCGCACGTTCTCGTTCTTCTTGATCCATTCCGCCATGATAATAAGTAGCATAAATTCCTTTCTCATTTAAAGTATCACTAATTCGTTCGGCTGCATCGCGATGATTGCAAAAAACAATCGCCTGTTGGGATTTTAAAGAACATATCAGATTAAACAAACTTCCCAGCTTGTCTTTTTCTTTGGAAACTACCATTTTAGTAGCCAAATTGCTTTTCTGTTCTTCTTCGGTCGGGATAAAATCCAAGATTGTAGGATTCACCACCCGTGTATATTTGGGAATTTCAATGTCGGATGTAGCCGAAACTAACACCCGTTTGTTAAGTTTAGAAAGTTTTCCAATTATAAAAGACATTTGCTCATGAAAACCCAACTGCAGTGATTTATCAAATTCGTCTAAAATCAAAGTTTGGATTTTGTCCAATCGGAAAGTGTTTCTGTCAATATGGTCTGCAATTCTGCCTGGAGTTCCTATAAGAACAGCTGGCGGATTACTCAAGTTTTTGATTTCAGTATCAATGGAATGTCCGCCGTAGCATACATTTACTTTGTAATCGGTTCCCATTTTTTTCCAAACCTGTTCAATCTGCAGACCCAATTCGCGTGACGGAACCAGAATTAAACATTGAACAGACAGAATTTCAGGCTGTAGCATTTCGAAAATCGGCAATAAAAAAGCCAATGTTTTTCCGGAACCTGTTGGAGAAAGCAGTAAAATATTATTGTCATTTAGAATGACGTCTTGTGCAGTTTCCTGCATTTCATTTAGGCTATCAATACCTAAATTCAGTAATATATTGTTGGAATGGTGTTTCTTATTCATTTTGCAAAGGTAATCAAAAATAACACTCTGTTTTTACACCTTTAATTCATGAAAAAAAAATAACTGTCTTTAAAAAAAATCGATTATTCCAAATATGAATACTTATTTAGAAAAAAGTCTGCTATGCTATAACCTTATTCAATCAATTTATCTTCTTCAAATAAAAGTTTTATGTTCTCATAGGAATTCTGAAGGGCTTCCTTTATTTGATCAGGACCCAGCCAGGCAACTTTTTCAATTCCTTCTTCTAATTGACCTTTTGGAGTTCCTTCAAATGTAGACTGCATTTCAAACCAATGGGTGATTTTTAATTTGTATTTCCCGTTTCGTTTAAAAACATGATAGGTCTTCTGAAGCTTTTTAACAATTTGCAATTCATTTACGCCAGTTTCTTCTTCAACTTCGCGCATAGCCGTTTTTTCAATCAGCTCTCCTTTATCAGTACCCCCTTTTGGCAAATCCCACTTTCMGTTTCTAAAAATGAACAATACCTCCCCTTTTTTATTATAAACCAAACCGCCTCCAGCTTTATTAACGGGAATTTTTGCTTTCAAGGTTTTCATAATCACGCTTTCATCTGGGTGATAGAGATAGGCTTTCTTAATTTTATTTTGAAACATTTTTACAATAACTTGCTTAACATCAATACTATCCAACAAGAAAAGCTGAAAATCAGTCTCCTTAGAAATTTGATTTGTCAAAAAAAGTGGTTTGTCGTTAACAAAAACTTTATACATTTGTATTATGATTTTTAATAAAGATACAGCCGGAAAAACAGCCGAATTGCTTTTGCAAATAAATGCAATTAAATTGAATCCAGGAAATCCTTTTACATGGGCTTCTGGATGGAAATCGCCAATATATTGCGATAATCGTTTAATCCTCTCGTTTCCAGCCATAAGAAATTATGTCCGAGACGAGTTTTCTAAGAACATTGAAAAACAATTTGGGAAACCAGATGTGATTGCCGGTGTAGCCACTGGAGCAATAGGCATAGGAATGCTGGTTGCCGAAAGCATGGGACTGCCTTTTGTATATGTTCGCCCAGAACCCAAAAAACATGGCCGTCAAAACCAAGTAGAAGGTTTCCTGCAGAAAGGACAAAGCGTAGTAATTATTGAGGATTTAATCAGTACTGGAAACAGTAGCCTACTTGCCGTTGAAGGCTTACGGGAAGCAGGAGCAGTTATAAAAGGAATGGCAGCTATATTCACTTATGGATTTGATGTTGCAGACCAAAACTTCAAAAATGCTAATATCGATTTATACACGCTGAGCAATTATCAAAATTTATTGAATTTGGCAGTTGCAAAAAGCTATATAACCGAAAAAGAAGAGCAAACCTTGAGAGAATGGAACGTTAATCCGTCAACTTGGAATATATAATTTTAAACTGCTTAATTTTAGAATACAAATAAAACACAACTATGAATTTAGAAAGCCCAAGGGTTACCGTTGAAAAATCTGCTCAAGAATTATTCGATTTATTAAGTGATGTAAAAAACTTCGAAAAATTAATGCCTGATAATATTGCAAAATTTGAAATCACTGGCGAAGATGCTTTTATTTTTGGATTAAAAGGAATGCCCGAAATTAAATTAAAGATGAAAGATAAAGCAGCTCCCAGCAAAGTTGTTTTGGGCGCTGCAAGTGACAAGATTCCATTTACCTTAATAGCAAACATTGACGCCGTTTCTGAAAATTCAAGTGCTGTTAAACTGGATTTTGAAGGTGAATTTAATGCGATGATGGCAATGATGGTAAAAGGCCCGATTTCTAAATTTATTGAAACTTTGGCCAACAACATGACAAAATTATAACACGTTTCTATAAAAAATCAAAGCCTTTTAGTTTTCAGCTAAAAGGCTTTTTTTATTCAGTTCGACGATTTATTTTTAGATGCGTTGACATCGGGCATTTTTTGAGATATTGGTTCCTGTTCTCGCAATTGAGCGATCACGGCCAAAAGCCGGAAATAGTCTATTTTTGTTACTATTTACAAATTTAATATAGAAATTAATACAGCATCTGTACTTCTTTGAGACTGTATTCACAAATACTGTCATCTTCCAATTGAATTTGAAGTTTTCCGATAGCCGAAACGCCTTTTATGATTCCCATAAAATTGGTTTCATTTTCATCAGAAAAAGCAGTAGGAATACCAATTTTAAATAATTCATTAGAATACTCCTTCCATAAAAATGAAGCTTTTACAGCATAATCAGCTATTATTTCTTTCATTTCTGAAACTATGCTAAAAAGAATTTCTTCTTTGTCAAAAATAACACCGCAAATTAAAGACAATGACGAAGCTCTAGGCAAATTTTGAAATTTTACTTGATTTACATTCAGTCCTAACCCAACAATAGATGAAATTGTTCCTTCACCTTTAATGCTGTTTTCAATCAATATGCCACCTATCTTCTTATTGGCTGACATAATGTCGTTAGGCCATTTGATGCTTAATTCGGGTATATTATATTTTTTTAATGTACGGATTACAGCAAGTGAAATTACAACATTAAGGTTAAAAACATCTTCATTATCAAACAGAAAATCCTTAACCAAAATACTCATTATAAGATTCTTACCTGATTCAGAATCCCACTTTGCTCCCATCTGCCCTTTTCCTTTCAATTGAGTTTCAGCTGTAACAACTGTAAAATTTTGAACCTCCTGCTTGTTCGATAAACCTTTTAGAAACTCATTCGTAGAATCTATGGCATCGAGTTTGATTAACTTCATTTGTACTTTTTTTTTGCAAAACATAATTTAATATTATGTTAAGGTTCAAAATTAATCACAAAAAATGGTAACTTTACAAATTCATATAAAAAATACATGGCGAAAAAGATTATAAACAATGATGCCTTACTGGCAAACATCATAAAAGGAATAGAAGAAGTAAAAGGAAGTGATATCGATATTTTAGATTTAAGAGAAATAGACACTGCTGTTTGTGACTATTTTGTAATATGCAATGGTAACTCAAACACTCAAGTGAATGCTATTGTCAATTCAATTCAAAAAACAGTTTCAAAAGATTTAAAAGACAAACCTTGGCACGTAGAAGGTTCCGATGTTGCCGAATGGGTTTTAATGGATTACGTTCATATTGTTGTGCATGTATTTCAAAAACACATTCGTGAATATTACAATATCGAAAGTCTTTGGGGTGATGCCAAAATCACTAAAATCGAAAACAAATACTAAAGAAACAATCTTCTAATGGCTAAAGAAAATAATCCAAACTCAAATAACTTCAAGGTAAGCCCTTGGTTAGTATATACTGCAATAATATTAATTTTTTTAGGTATAAGTTTTGCAACTGGCGGATCAAACTTTCAAGAACCAGCACAGCTTACATCTTCAAAATTTAATTCCTATCTAGAGAAAGGACAAATTGAAAAAGTAATTGTTTATAACAAAAGTGAAGCCGAAGTTTTTTTAAATCCTAAAGCCTTAAGCGACCCTGAACACAAAAAAGTTGCAAAAGACATCTTGGACAGACCTAACAAAGGGCCTCATTATTCTTTTGATATAGGTAATGATCAGATTTTTCAAACTAAATTGGAAAAAGCGGTTGCCGAAGGCAAACTGAAAGATTTTAATTTTTTACCAAAAAGCAACTGGACAGATATCTTAATAAGCCTATTGCCAATAATAATCATTATTGGGGTTTGGATATTTATTATGAGAAAAATGTCTGGTGGTCCAGGTGGCGGAGGCGGACAGATTTTCAATATTGGAAAATCAAAAGCTAAACTTTTTGACGAAAAAACAGACATCAAAACCACATTTAAAGATGTTGCTGGTTTAGAAGGTGCTAAAGAAGAAATACAAGAAATTGTAGAATTCCTTAAAAACCCTGAGAAATACACTAATTTGGGAGGCAAGATTCCTAAAGGAGCTTTACTGGTAGGACCTCCAGGAACAGGGAAAACTTTATTAGCCAAAGCCGTTGCAGGAGAAGCTCAAGTACCATTTTTCTCTCTATCCGGTTCCGATTTTGTAGAAATGTTCGTAGGAGTTGGTGCTTCACGTGTACGCGATTTGTTCAAACAAGCCAAAGAAAAGTCTCCAGCTATTATTTTCATTGACGAAATTGATGCTGTTGGTAGAGCGAGAGGAAAAAGCAATATGTCAGGCGGTAACGATGAAAGAGAAAACACTCTAAATCAATTACTAACAGAGATGGATGGTTTTGGAACTAATTCTAACGTTATTGTTTTGGCCGCAACCAATAGAGCCGATGTTTTAGATAAAGCCCTAATGCGTGCTGGCCGTTTTGACAGACAAATTTTTGTTGACTTACCGGATATTCGCGAAAGAGCAGAAATTTTTCAAGTCCACTTAGGGCCAATTAAAAAAGTAGAAGGACTTGATCTTGATTTTCTTGCCAAACAGACTCCAGGTTTTTCTGGTGCTGACATTGCCAATGTTTGTAACGAAGCTGCTTTGATTGCTGCAAGAAATAACAAAACTGCTGTTGACAAACAGGATTTTCTTGATGCCGTAGACAGAATTATAGGCGGTCTTGAAAAGAAAAACAAAATCATTACTCCTGAAGAAAAAAGAGCAATTGCTATTCATGAAGCAGGTCACGCAACTGTAAGCTGGATGCTTGAACATGCTGCTCCGCTTATCAAAGTAACAATTGTACCCCGCGGACAAAGTTTAGGCGCGGCTTGGTATCTTCCTGAAGAAAGACAAATCGTAAGAACAGATCAAATGTTAGACGAAATGTGTGCTACTATGGGAGGAAGAGCAGCAGAAAAAGTTACTTTCGACCGAATCTCGACTGGAGCGCTTAGTGATTTAGAAAAAGTAACACGCCAAGCCCGTGCAATGGTAACAATTTATGGTTTGAATGACAAAATAGGAAATGTTACTTATTATGATTCATCCGGACAAAGCGAATACAGTTTTTCTAAACCTTATTCTGATGAAACCGCTAAAATAATTGACGCTGAAATTTCAGAGTTAATTGAAGGACAATACCTTAGAGCCATTCAAATTTTAGAAAAAAACAAAGACAAATTAAATCAGCTTGCCGATATTTTAATTGAAAAAGAAGTAATCTTCAAAGATGATTTAGAAGCTATATTTGGACAAAGATCTTTTGACAAAAACTTGGGTGAAGTAGTATCATAATTTAAAAATTAACAAATATTTAAAATCTTAATTCAAAACCTCGTTTTGAATTAAGATTTTTTTATCTTTGAACGTTTTCAAGTAACACAAAACGATTAGTAACAAATTTATGAATCTTTTTAAAAAATTATTTGGTTCAAACGACTCTTCTTCTAATGAAGGCAGAGATGATAATTCAAATAAACCAAATCCAGATATTAACTCCCCTCTGGATGAACAATTCATCTATAATTTTAAAAAAAATGGAGGTAAATTTTTATACTGTGAAAATTTAAATGAAGTAAAAGAACAATTTGAAAACATACTTGAAGAAAATGATTGGTTTGAATCTGAAGCCTTATGCTATGAGCCAAAATTATTTTTTTTATTAGATGAAAACAAACTCACTTACGGACAAAATATAAATCCTAAATTTTTATTGTCCAGTTGTGAAAATCTAGTAGCTGAGGAGGGATCTATTCTATTTTCATCCAATCAGATCAAACAAAAAAAACCTAATGATTTACCTTCTAATATAGTGATTTTGGCAAAAACAAGCCAGATTATTGAAGGTAAAAGTGATGGTCTTAGCGCTATCCGAAAAAAATATTTAACAGAATACCCAACCAATATCACAACCATCAAATATTTTGAAAAAGCAAAAGAAGAAGATTTTACTCAGTACGGAAGCTCTGCAAAAAATTTATACCTGTTGCTTTTAGAAGATCTTTAAAATGAATGAAACAGTAAAAAGATCAATATCTGGGGCCGTTTATATTTTATTACTGATAGCCTCAATACAATACTCTATAGAAACTTTTTTTATTCTATTTGGAGTTTTTTTATTAATTGCAGTAACTGAATTTTGCAACTTAGTGCATTTAAATAAAATTACCCCATTTATAATAGCTGGTTTATTCTATTTCTTTTTTTATAAAATTGCTGTAGCCGAGAAAGGCGATGGCATTTTATACATACTGAGGTATAATCGAAATTTTGATTTAGCAGTGTTATTCTCATCGCTTATCGTTTCTTTGAAGTGCATCGTATTTTTATTCGATAACAAAAATCTAAAAGTAGATTCCTTTTCAAAATTCGCCTATTTGATTGGATACATCATTCTTCCTTTTATTATTATCACAAAAATACCCTTTGGAATAAAGGGGTACAATCCAAACATCCTAATCAGTATTTTTATCTTAATATGGACCAATGATACGTTTGCTTATCTGGTTGGAAAATCAATTGGCAAACACAAATTATTTGAAAGGATTTCTCCCAAAAAGACCATTGAAGGATTTCTTGGCGGAATTGGATTTGCATTAATTGCAAGTTATTTTATTTCAAAATATTTTTTAATGCTTCCAGAAAAGAACACCTACATTTGGCTTATAATAGCTGTAATTGTTGGTATTTTTGGAACTATTGGAGATTTAGTCGAATCTAAATTTAAACGGATTTCTGAAAAAAAAGACAGTGGAAACATCATGCCTGGACATGGAGGCATTTTAGATCGGTTAGATAGTGTTATCTTTGTAGCACCAATTATATTTTTATTTTATCAAATTTTAAATTATGTTTCATAAAGAAGGAACTCAAAGTATTTTATTAGGCACTATTGTTACTGCTATTGTTTTTTTAGCATCAGACTATTTTATCCAAACAGAATGGATTAAAATGACAATTGAAATTGTAACTTTGTTGTTGCTGATTATCATTTTGCAATTTTTCAGAAATCCAAAAAGAACTGTAGAAATCAATGAAAATCACATTATAGCTCCTGTAGATGGAAAAGTTGTTGTAATTGAAGAAGTGTTTGAAAGCGAGTATTTTAAAGACAAAAGAATTCAGGTTTCAATATTTATGTCTCCTATAAATGTTCACGTTACCCGCTATCCCATAAGTGGCCTAGTAAAGTTTAGCAAATACCATCCAGGTAAATTTCTTGTGGCTTGGCATCCAAAAGCCAGTGAAGAAAATGAAAGAACAACTATTGTTGTTGAAAATAAAACTTTTGGAGCTATTTTGTACCGTCAGATAGCTGGTGCATTAGCAAAACGTATTGTCAATTATGCACAAGAGGGCATGCAGGTAGTACAAGGTACCGATGCTGGTTTTATTAAATTTGGCTCAAGAGTAGATATTTTTCTCCCTTTAGGCACTCCAATTAATGTGGTACTAAATCAAAAAGCAATTGGAGGAAAGACTATAATTGCAATTAAAGCTTAATGATTGAAGAAGATTTAGAAAAAAGATTTCAAGAAGCTGTAAAAATAGCTTCTTCTATGACGCAAGCGTCTTTACCCCAAGATGTGCAACTGCGTCTTTATGCCTTTTACAAACAGGCTACATTTGACAAAAGCAATTTTACGGTTACAGACAATTCTGACTTAAGAAATGCTTTTAAAACAAATGCTTGGATTCAGATCAGTCATCTTACACAAGCTGAAGCAAAGAAAAAATATATTAAATTAATTCATTCCCTAATAAAGTAATCGTATTATTTTCATGAAAAAAAACACTTTTATACTAGCAAACCTGCTCTTTATTTCGGTCTTAGTTTCTTGTAATGAAAAAAAAATGACTGAGGTTGTAGAAGTTCCGTTACCAACAGTGCAAGAAAAAATTAAAATAGGCAATCCAAATGATTTAAAAGCAAATGAAGGCTCATTTCAATTGGGAAAAATTTCTTTTGGCTATGATGCATTAGTGCCAGACTTATCGGCCTTGACATTAGAATCTCACTACAAAAATTATTTATATTACACGAACAGCCTAAACAAAACTGTAGTCGGAACAGACAAAGAAAATCTAAGCATAGAAGATATTCTTGCAAAATTAGACATTAACGATCCTGAAATAAGGAATAATGCAGGCGGTTATTACAACCATAGCCTATACTTTAATACCATAGGCCCAAAAGCAGGCGGCGAACCAAAAGACACATTGGCTTCAAAGATTACTAAAGATTTTGGTTCATTTTCCAATTTCAAAACCGTATTTAAAGAAACAGCAACTAAACAATTTGGATCAGGATGGGTTTGGCTGGTAGTTGACAAAACTGGAGTTCTGCAGTTATCAACTACTCAAAACCAAGACAATCCATTGATGACATATGCCCCAGTTGTAGGATTTCACGGAACACCTATTTTAGGAATTGATCTTTGGGAACATGCTTATTTTTTAGATTACCAATACAAAAAGAAAAATTACATCGAGCATTTTTTCAACATAATAGATTGGGAAAAAGTAAACGAAAATTACAAAGCTACTTTTAAAAGTAAGGAATAAAAAAAAGCTGATATCTAAAAAATATCAGCTTTTTCAGGACTAGACAATTAGCTGTTTTTATAACTGAAAAATAAACGATTCTAATGGCTTAACCGTAATTGACGCTTTACCTTCGCCATTTACAACCAGCAGTTGAACCACACTTTTTCCATACAATTGGTCTTTTATCGTATAACTTCCCTCTTTCAAATTCCATTTACTGATTATATCTGCCGGAATTTTCAAATTAAAACTATTAGTATTATCTGAAGAAAAATTAGTGACAACTATTAATTTTTCATAATCCGACCAGCGAACAAAAGAATATAAATAGTTAGGATCATATCCAAGTCCAGCCTGACGGTTTACCTCTTGAAGATCTTGAAACTGCCCCATCACTGCCGAACTTTTTGCAGAGAAATTAAGCAATCTCTTATAAAATTCACGCAAATCTTTTTCGCTTTGCGATAATTTTCCGCCATCAAATGCGCCGTCATTCATCCACCGCTGATGATTTGGCACTCCTACATAATCAAAAATGGATGTTCTGGAATGAGAACCAAATCCTCCATTTTCATTTCCAGCCTCCCCTACTTCCTGACCAAAATAAATCATAATAGGCGCTGCAGTAATCATGGCAGAAACTACCATCATTGGTTTTCCTTTTTCGGGAGATCCTGCAAATTCCGGACTTGCTAACCGCTGTTCATCATGATTATCCAAAAATTTTAGCATGTGAATATCGATATCAGCTAACCCGCTTTGGATGTATGACAATCCATCTGGAGGCGTTTTCCCCTGAATAATATCTTTTAATTTATCGTAAGTTTCTACTTTATCATACAGGTAATCCATTTTGCCCAAATGAATATAATTGCGGTATTCCTTCGGATTGTACACTTCAGCCATTAAAAAAGCATCCGGATTTACATTTTTTATCGCTGAGTTCATATAACTCCAAAATTCGTAAGGAACCATTTCGGCCATATCGTATCTAAAACCATCAACGCCTTTGGCTGTCCAATATAAAGCAATATCTCTGAACTTAATCCATGAATTAGGTACGCTTTTATCTTTCCAAAAATCAAAATGCTCTTTATAGGATAGTTTATCATAACCAGCAGGTAATTCAGGAAAATCTTTGATACCGTCAGGACGAACACCATAATTTACTTTAACGGTTTCATACCAGTCATTTTTATCCGGTTTTGCCAATCGGGAACCATTTCCTGTCCATTTAGCTGGGTTTTCTTCAAATTTCCCATCAATTAATGGATTGCTTTCCCCATTCAAAGGTTTGTCACCGTCAGGCAACTGAAAAGGCGTATTCGGAATATAATAAAAATTATTATCTCTTTTGTATTCCACAGCAACATCATCATCAGCTCCAAAATCTTTTACACCTTTCGGATTGCTTTTCCCTTCATATTTGCGGGCAATATGATTGGGAACAATATCAATAATTACCTTAAGGTTTGCCTTGTGGGTTCTTTTTATCAATGCTTCAAATTCTTCTAAACGCTTTTCTGGATTTACGGCCAAATCTGGATTGACATTATAATAATCTTTAACTGCATAAGGTGAACCTGCCCTGCCTTTTACCACCTCAGGGTCATCATTTGAAATTCCTATTGCGGTGTAATCACGTATCACTGCATGATGAGGGACGCCTGTGTACCAAATATGGGTAACACCAAGATCTTTTATTTCATGAAGCGCTTTATCTGTAAAATCATTGAATTTCCCGACTCCATTTTCTTCAATAGTTCCCCAAGGTTTATTGGTTGTATTTTTATTGCCAAATAATCTGGTGAAAACTTGGTAAACGACAGCCTTATTTTCTGAAACGGTTTCTTTTTTTTGTACACTCATTTTTACATCTTTAGTTTTACATGCAGCTGCCATAAGCAAAACACTTATTCCTGCCATTACTATTTTTTTTGTGATCATTTTTTTAAACTATAAAAAATTAAAAAATATACAATTGATACTATATTATACTCGCAATCAATCTATAAATTTAATGTTTTTTTCAAAAAATAATCACCCAAACCTGCCGATTCGGGTTATCTTACGGATTAAAAAATCACTACAACGTAATAGCTAATTCTTTTGTTTATAAATAATTTTTTCAGAAAAGGCCTTTATAATTCTAATGGCAAATTATTATAAATAAATCCTAATATATAAAGGGTTTACCTCATTTTTCATAAATTTACAAAAAAATTAAAACCATTGAAGAAATCTTTATATTTCATTATCTATAGTTTAGTATCACTTAGTGCAAATCTTATTTTGGCACAAGCTCCCAAAAAAATTCATGTTGAACAATCTGACTTTGCAGATATGGATAAGGATAAGTATCCAGGTGCTCTTTTACTCACAGGAAATGTAAAAGTAAGCCATGATGGTGTGGTTCTGACCTGCAATAAAGCTTATTTTTTTCAAAAGGAAAATTATTTAAAAGCTTTTGGAAATGTACAATTAGTACAAGGAGATACTTTGTATTTGAACAGTAATTATGCTGAATACAGTGGTGAATTAAAAAAAGCTTTTGCAACCGGTAATGCTGTTATGAGTTCTCCAGACGCCACATTGGCAACAGATACTATCAATTTTGACAGAAATGTTCAAGAAGTATTTTACAATACAAACGGAACAATTATCAACAAAGACAATACTTTAAAAAGTAAATCCGGAAGATATTACGTAAACCAGAAGAAATTTCAGTTTTTGACAGCGGTAACGCTTACCAATAAAACATACGAAATCAAATCCAACCACTTGGATTATTACAGCAATTCAGGTCATTCTTATCTTTTTGGCCCATCTACAATTACTAGTAAAACCAATTACATTTATACCGAGAAAGGGTTTTATGACACCAAAAAAAATCTGGCACATTTCTTAGACAAATCCTATATCAAGTATGATGATCGAGTCATAAAAGGAGACAGTTTGTATTATGACCGGAATAAAGAATTTGCATCGGCAACCCGAAATGTAAAAATAATCGATTCGATCAATCGTGGAGTAATTCGAGGACATTATGCCGAAATGTACAAAAAGAAAGACTCTATGTTTGTGACCAAAAGAGCCTTGGCAGTCAATTTTGTAGACAATGATTCTGTATATATTCATGGTAAAAAACTCATGGTTACCGGTAAAGAAGGCGACAGAATCATTCGGGCTTTCAACAATGTGCGCTTTTACAAAACTGATATGAGCGGAAAATGTGATTCTATTCATTCCAGTTCCAAAATTTCTTTGACAAAATTGATAGGAAACCCAATACTTTGGAATGGAGAAAGTCAGATTACCGGTGATGTGATGCATCTCATTGGAGATAAAAAAACACAAAAACTAGACTCTCTCAAAGTCCTCAACAATACTTTTCTGGTCTCGAAGGACACCCTTGGGACTGGCTATAATCAAGTAAAAGGACTAAACTTATTTGGAAAATTCCAAGACGGAAAAATTCATGAGGTTGATATTATCAAAAATGCGGAAGTGATTTATTACTCGCGCAATGAAGCCAAAGAACTCATCGGAATCGACAAAAGTGTAAGCAGTAAAATCAATATTCTTTTTGATAAAAACGCTATAGAAACCATCACGCGTTTCAAGCAAATAGATGGCATACTTTATCCCGAATCCGAATTGCCAGAAAATGCAAGAACACTCAGGGGACTTAAATGGCGGGGCGATGAAAGGATAAAATCCAAGGACGATGTTTTTAGCAAAGAAGAAAATACCGAAGAACTCAAAGTGATTGAAGAAACGCGAAAAGACAAAGCAAAAAAAAGTGTCCCAATGAAAGTGCGAAAAGAAACTCTGAATTATGACAAGAAGAACTCGGAGAAGTAATCAGAATGCAGTTTTCAGTCCTTATCTTAAACAATTAAACCTTTAAACGGTTAAACAATTTTAAACCCTTACAACAGTGAATCCTGATTTCATAAAATACCAAGCACAAACTTCGCCTTATCCATTAGGCATGGAAGTCTCGCATGCAATTGGCTCTTATATTTTTGACACTACTAACAAAAAATATTTAGACTTTGTAGCAGGAGTTTCGGCTTGTACGCTTGGGCATCAAAATAAAAGGGTAAATGACGCGATAAAAAATCAATTGGATAAATATTCGCATGTTATGGTTTATGGTGAATATTCACAAAGCCCGGCAGTTGAATACTGCAAATTAATGGCCTCTCTCCTGCCCGCTCCGTTAGACAAAACCTATTTGGTCAATTCAGGCACTGAAGCAATAGAAGGCGCTTTAAAACTTGCCAAAAGAGTTACAGGAAGAAGCCAGCTCATTTCCTGCCACAATGCCTATCATGGCAATACAATGGGATCGATGAGCGTAATGGGATTTGAAGAACGCAAACAGGCTTTCCGTCCATTACTTCCTGATATTGATTTTATAACTTTCAATAACGAAGCCGATTTACAAAAAATAACGCCAAAAACAGCAGGAATCTTACTCGAAACCATTCAAGGCGGAGCTGGTTTTATTGAACCTCACAATGATTTTTTAAAGAAAGTAAAAGCCAGATGCAACGAAGTGGGCGCTTTGATGATATTGGACGAAATTCAGCCAGGATTTGGAAGAACAGGTGCTCTTTTTGGATTTCAAAACTATGATGTTGTGCCTGATATTGTTGTCATGGGAAAAGGAATGGGAGGCGGAATGCCCGTAGGTGCCTTCACTGCCTCATCAGCAATGATGGATTTGTTAACTGTAAATCCAAAATTGGGGCATATTACCACTTTTGGGGGACACCCTGTCATTGCGTCAGCTTGTTTGGCTACTTTGAGAGAATTAACTGAAACCAATATCATTACAGATACTTTAGAAAAAGAAAAACTCTTCAGATCGCTTTTGGTACATCCTTTGATACAAGAAATAAGAGGAAGAGGATTAATGCTTGCCGCTATGACTGCAAGTGCAGACATAACAAATGAAGTGATTCTAAAATGCCAAGATCGGGGCTTAATTCTGTTCTGGCTGCTGTTTGAAGGCTGCGCCATCCGAATTACGCCTCCTTTGACTATTTCTGAAGATGAAATTCGAGAAGGCTGCGCCATAATTCTTGAAGTGATGGACGAAATGATGATTTAATTTTAGAAAATAAAGCATAGATTTTAGAATACAAAAACATTGCCTATTTAATTGATATTGACATTTTAATTGACATTGAGAAATCTGTTAATTAAATTGTTCACAACAAATAGAATTCTTCCTCTTTTAAACAATACGTTTCCTTAATTTTAATTTAGGATAATTTAAAAACACACAGTATGCAATTAAGCAACGAAGAAGAAGATTATAACTTATCCCTATCCAAATTTGAGTCCATGTTGAAGACCAACAAAGTGCTCTTTTTTGACTCCGAAGAATTTGAAGAAATTATTCTTCATTATCTCGACATGGGCAAGTCTGCATTGGCCAAAAAAGCATTAAAATTAGCTTTAGAACAACACCCAAGATCCAGTGGGCTCAAATTAGTTCAAGTGGAAATGCTAATTTATGATGACAAACTCGAAATAGCTGAGAAGCTATTGAATGAATTGTTTGCTATCGAACCCACAAACGAAGAAATATACATTCAGAAAGCCAATATTTGCTCCAAAAGGGATCAGCACGAAAAAGCTGTTGAAATGCTTAAAATAGCATTACAATACACAGATGACTATGCCGATGTTTACAACTTAATTGGCATGGAGTATCTTTTTATGGACAATCTCGAATTAGCCAAAGAAAGTTTCATTAAATGTCTTGAAGAAGATTTAGAAGACCAATCTGCTCTGTATAATGTCGTATATTGTTTTGAATTTTTAGACCAAAATCAAGAAGCAATTACTTATTTAAATAAATACATCAACAAAAACCCTTACAGCGAGATTGCATGGCATCAGCTGGGACGCTTATTTTATGGCATAAAAGAATATGAAAGCGCTATTCATGCATTTGAATATGCAACTCTTATTGATGAAGAATTCCTTGGTGCTTTTATGGAAAAAGCAAAGGCATTGGAACGCTTAAAAAAATACGATCTAGCTATTGAAAGCTACAATAGAACATTGGAACTGGACGACGCCACTTCATACGCATTGCTTCGAATAGGGAAATGCTATGAAAAATTAGGCAACAAAGTTTTAGCCCTTAAATATTTCAACAAAACAGTTCATGAAGACCCTTTGCTGGACAAAGGCTGGATCGCTATTACCGATTTTTATGTGCGACAAAAAAACTTCCAAAAAGCATTGTTTTTTGTCAATAAAGCTTTAGCGATAGACAATCAAAACAAATTATATTGGAAACGTTTTGCTGCTATTAATAAGCAAATGAACTTTTTTGAAGAAGCCGAATTTGGTTATCGAAAAGCGGTAGAATTTGGTGATTACCAGCTCGACACTTGGTTGTTTTGGGTTGATATTTTACAGTTTTTGGGAGAATTCGACAGCGCAATACAAACATTATTGCAGGCTTCAGAATATTTTCCTGAAGAAAATGAAGTCGAATACCGTTTGGCGGGATTGTACTTTATGCTTTCAGACAACATAAAAGCCAAATTTCATTTAAGTAACGCTTTGCGTCTGAATTATGACAATTACATTCTATTGGAAGATTTATTTCCTGTTGTTTGGGAGAAAAAAATGGTACGAAATTATATTGACAAACATAAAAAACAATAATGGTTGAAGTTTTAAGAAGACGTTTTGGTTTATTAGGCCGTAATATCAGCTATTCTTTTTCAAAAGGATATTTTACAGAAAAATTCAGTAAGGAACATTTTGAAGGCTGTACCTATGAAAATTTTGATATTCAGGAAATCAATGAGTTTACTGAATTAGTAAAAAACAATCCCGATCTTAATGGAATGAACGTTACTATTCCGTATAAAGAAGCTGTATTGCCATTTTTGGACAAATTATCTAAAAACGCAACCGAAATTGGAGCCGTAAATACCATTAAATTTACCAAAAAAGGAAAATTAAAAGGCTACAATACCGATTATTATGGTTTTCTAAAATCATTGGAACCTCTATTAAAACCTTATCATAAAAAAGCACTTATTCTCGGAACTGGCGGTGCGTCCAAAGGAGTTGCTTTCGCATTAGACCAATTGGACATCGCTTACACTTTTGTATCCCGCGAAGCCAAACAAAACTGCATTGATTACAGCCTGATTAACGCTACTACTTTTGATAACTATCAAATCATAATTAATTGCACGCCAGTTGGAACAAGTCCAAATGTGGATTTATTCCCGCTTATTCCTTACGAATACTTTACAGAGAAACACATTGCCTACGACTTGATTTACAATCCCGCAGAAACCCAATTCCTAAGCAAAGCAAAAGCTCAAGGCGCACAAATTAAAAACGGTTTGGACATGCTTATTTTTCAGGCAGAGAAAGCCTGGAAGATTTGGAATAAATAGGAAACATATTTTTTAAACAAACAGAAAACCCTCAAAAGGACAATTCCATTTGAGGGTTTTCTGCGTAAAAAAGTGATCCTTTTTGAGACTGCTTTGAATGTTTTTTAGTTCACTTTCTAATATTTTGTGTACGCTAAAAATTTGAATAAAATCCATAGAAAAAGGCGAGTCTCCCCGCCTTAAATGTTTTCACAACGGAATAATCCTTATTGTGAATTGCTTCAAAATTGTAATGCAATACTACAATAAAAAAATTATAATTAGGATACGGTTTTCCGTAAAATAATTAATTTTCTTTTGATTAAATTTCGAGAACAATTTAGATAACGAGAAAATCACTATAAAATATAGCACAAAATGAAGAGAATATTAGGATTGGATTTAGGGACTACATCAATTGGCTGGTCTTTTATCAACGAGGCAGAAAATGACAATGAAGCCTCATCTATAATAAATACTGGAGTTCGTATTGTTCCTCTTACAACAGATGAAGAAGCTGATTTTAAAAAAGGAAATACAATTTCTATCAATGCAGATAGAACTTTAAAACGTGGTGCAAGACGAGGTTTACAGCGTTTCAAACAAAGGAGAAATGCTTTAATAGAAATTTTCAATAAAATAAAATTCATTCCTATTAATTTTATTTATGCTGAAACAGGTTCTGCAACCACTTTTTCATCTTATCAATTAAGAGCTAAATCAGCAACTGATGCTGTTACAAAAGAAGAATTAGTTCAAGTTTTGTTAATGCTAAATAAAAAAAGAGGTTACAAAAGCAGTAGAAAAGCAAAAACTGCTGAAGAGGGCGATGCCATTGACGGAATGAAAATTGCCAAAGAAATTTTCGAGGACAATTTAACACCTGGTCAATGGGTTTATAATTCTTTGGTAAAAGGCGGAAAATTCATTCCTGATTTTTATCGTTCGGATTTGCAGAAAGAATTAGAAAGAATTGTTCATTTCCAAAAACAATTTCATTCAGAACAAATAAATGATAAATTATTGGAAGACATCCAAGGCAAACCAAGAACAGCAACTTCTCAGCATTTTTCAAAGACATTAAATATTCCTCTTGCAGAAAATAAAGGAACTAGAGAAGAAATCAAATTACAGCATTACAAATGGAGAAATGAGGCTTTGACAATTGAACTAGATTTAAAAGTTTTGGCATTTATTATTACTGAAATTAACAATCAAATTAATCAATCTAACGGCTATCTTGGTGCTATTAGCGACCGTAGCAAAGAATTGTATTTCAATCAGGAAACCGTCGGGCAATTTCAATACAAACAACTTGAGAAGAATGCACACGCCAAACTAAAAAATCAGGTTTTCTATCGTCAGGATTATTTGGATGAATTTGAAAAAATATGGGAAACACAGTCCAAATTTCATCCCGAATTGGATGAAAAACTCAAATCAGAAGTTCGGGACATTACTATTTTTTACCAACGAAAATTAAAATCTCAAAAACATTTAGTAAGTTTTTGCGAATTTGAAAAAGGGCACAAAGCGATTCCTAAATCATCTCCTTTATTTCAGGAGTTCCGAATTTGGCAGAATTTGAATAATATTATTGTTAAAAACGAAATCACAAAAGAGCCTTTTCTTTTGGATGAAGATTTGAAACAACTCATTGCTCAAGAGCTATTATTTAAAGAAAATATGACCGATTCGCAGTTAATCAGTTTTTGCGGACTTAAAAAAGCAGAATACTCGGTTAATTTCAAGAAAATTGAAGGTAATAGAACCAATACTTCAATTTACAAAGCTTTCGAAAAAATTTTAGTTTTAGAAGGTTACGACGAATTAGATTTTTCAAAATTAGATGCTCTAGATATTAAAAACATTTTCAAATCGGCTTTTTCTGATTTAGGAATCAATACAGCAATTTTGAATTTCGATTCAACGACTCAAGCCAATGATTTCGACAAACAGCCGTATTATCAATTTTGGCATTTATTATATTCAGCCGAAGATGATGATTTTTTGAAAAAAAGTTTGATACGTAAATTTGGTTTCAAAGAAAATCATCTTCCTTTTCTTTTAAACATCAATTTACAAGCCGATTATGGAAGTTTGAGTGCGAAAGCGATTAAAAAGATTTTGCCTCATTTGATGGATGGACAGATTTACGACAAAGCCTGTTTAATGGTAGGCTACAATCATTCGTCATCGTTAACAACAGAACAAAATAATGAACGTGTCCTAAAAGATACTTTAAAATTACTAAAGAAAAACAGTCTGCGAAATCCTGTGGTAGAGAAAATCCTCAATCAGATGATTAATGTGATTAATGCCATAATCAAAGACCCCGCAATGGAAAAACCTGATGAAATTCGAGTTGAATTGGCTCGCGAGTTGAAAAACAATAACGAACAGCGTAGCGAAATGACCAAGCAGATTAACAAAAGTACTGTAGAACACGAGCAAATCAGGAAACTTCTACATTCAGAATTTGGAATTCAGCGTGTAACCAGAAATGATATTATCCGCTATAAACTTTGGAAAGAATGTGATGGTATTTCACTTTACACAGGAAAACCAATAGAACCTTCAAAACTATTCACAAAGGACTACGATATTGAACATATTATTCCAAAATCACGTTTGTTTGATGATAGTTTTTCAAACAAAACTGTTTGTGAACGTCAATTAAACATCGACAAAAGCAACAAAACAGCTTATTCCTTTTTACAAGAAAAATTATCTCTTGAAGAATTTGACCAATACCAAAAAAGAGTGAAAGGTTTATTCGGTAAAATCAGCCGAACCAAACAAAACAAACTCTTGATGGCAGACAATGAAATTCCTGAAGGATTTATTGACCGTCAATTAAGAGAAACACAATACATTGCCAAAAAAGCCAAAGAAATTTTATTGGAAGTTTCTAGAAATGTAACCGCAACAATTGGAAGTGTAACCGATAAATTGCGTGAAGATTGGGAATTAGTTGATGTGATGAAAGAACTAAATTGGGAAAAATATGATAAATTAGGCTTAACACACATTGAAGAAGGCAAAAACGGAGAGCGTTTATATAAAATTAAAGATTGGACAAAACGAAACGACCATCGGCATCACGCTATGGACGCCATAACTGTTGCCTTTACAAAACCTGCTTATATACAATATTTAAATAATCTAAATGCAAAAACACAAGGAGAGAATAAAGCTCGTTCGATTGTTGGTATTGAAGATAAATATTTAAAAAGAGACAAGAACAATAAATTGCGTTTTATTGAGCCTATTCCAAACTTTAGAGAAGAAGCTAAAAAGCAACTCGAAAGTATTTTGATTTCTTATAAAGCCAAAAACAAAGTAGTCACTAAAAATAAAAACGTTACCAAAAAAAGCGGTGGAACTAATCAGAAAATTCAATTAACGCCGAGAGGACAGCTACACAAAGAAACTGTTTATGGAAAATTACAGCAATATGCAACCAAAGAAGAAAAAGTAAATGCGAGTTTTACCAAAGAATATATTCAAAAAGTAGCTAAAAAAGAGTATCGTGAAGCTTTATTAAAAAGATTAGAACAAAATGACAACGACCCAAAAAAAGCTTTTACAGGAAAAAATGCATTGAATAAAACACCTATCTATATCAGTTTAAAAGATAATATTGTTGTTCCCGATAAAGTTAAAATAGTTTGGTTAGAAGCCGATTACACCATTAGAAAAGACATTACTCCCGATTTAAAAATTGACAAAGTAATTGATATTGGTTTAAAAACGATTCTTCAAAAACGATTAGCCGAATTTGGTAATGACCCAAAAAAGGCATTCGTAAACCTTGACGAAAATCCAATTTGGCAAAACAAAGAGAAAGGAATTGCGATAAAACGAGTAACTATTAGCGGAGTTAGTAATGCACAAGCTCTGCATACTAAAAAAGATCATTTAGGCAATGAAATTTTAGACGAAAGCGGAAATCCAATTCCAGTAGATTTTGTAAGCACAGGAAACAATCATCACGTGGCTATTTACAGAGATGAAAAAGGCAATTTACAAGACGAAGTTATTTCTTTTTATGATGCTGTAATTCTTGCAAAGGAAGGTTTATCAGCAATTAATAAAAAGCATAAAAACGGCTGGGAATTCTTATTTACTATGAAACAAAATGAGTATTTTGTTTTTCCATCTGAAGACTTCGAACCAAAAGAAGTTGACTTGCAAAACCCTTTAAATAATGAATTAATAAGTAAAAATTTGTTTAGAGTTCAGAAATTTTCTAAAGTTGAATATGGAAATACTTCCGTTAGAGACTATGTGTTTAGACACCATTTAGAAACAACAATTAATGATGTAAAGGAATTAAAAGATAAAACTTACAAATCTATAAAAAGTCTTCCTTATTTTGAAGGAATAATAAAAGTCCGCATCAATCATTTAGGACAAATTGTTCAAATTGGAGAATATTAGTTATGATAAAGCGAACCCTTTTCTTCGGCAACCCTGCTTATTTAAGTACCAAAAATGAGCAAATTGTAATTTCTTATCCTGACAAGGATCAAGAAACCAAAACCGTGGCTATCGAAGATATTGGAGTCATTGTTCTGGAAAACCAGCAAATCACCATTACCAATGGTTTACTCGAAAAACTAACCAATAATAATGTAGCATTAATTAATTGTGATCAATTCCATTTACCTATTGGTTTATTAATGCCGCTCAATGGACATACGGAACAAACCGAACGTTTTAAAAATCAAATTAACGCTTCTGTCCCATTAAAAAAGAATTTGTGGCAACAAACCATTAGTGCCAAAATTATGAATCAGGCAGGACTACTCAAAGAAAAAGGAATCCCATGCCGAAAAATGGAACTGTGGGCAAAAGAAGTTACTTCGGGGGATGCTCTCAACCATGAATCCAGAGCAGCCGTTTTTTACTGGCAAAACCTCATCCCTATAGAAAATTTCACCCGAGGCCAAAAAGGAATTCCTCCAAACAACTTACTTAATTATGGATATGCTATTTTAAGAGCGATTACCGCAAGAGCCATTGTCAGTTCTGGAATGCTACCCACTTTAGGCATCTTTCATCGCAACAAATACAATGCCTATTGTTTAGCTGATGATATTATGGAACCCTATCGTCCATATGTCGATTTAATTGTATGCCACATCATGGAAACCGAAGATTCTTATGAAGAATTAACAACTGATTTTAAAAAACAGTTGTTGAATATTGCCAGCATCGATGTTTTTATAGATGGAAAAAACAGTCCGTTAATGGTCGCTATGAGTAGAACTACACATTCCTTACACGAATGTTTTGAAGGAACAGCAAGGAAAATTTTATATCCTGTTTATGTATGACGAACATTACACCCGTTTAAACCAATATAGAAGTTTGTGGATATTAGTTTTTTTTGATCTGCCCACCGAAACGCGGAAAGAGCGTAAAATCGCTAGTGGATTTCGCAAGAAATTATTGGACGATGGTTTTTCTATGTTCCAATTTTCAATCTATATGCGATTCTGTGCCAGCAAGGAAAACTCAGAAGTACACACTAAACGAATAAAAAACAACCTCCCCGAACATGGCAAAATTGGAGTGATGCAAATAACCGACAAACAATTTGGGATGATGGAGCTTTTTTATGGCAAAAAACCAATTGAACCAGAAAAACCTTCTCAACAATTGGAATTATTTTAATCAACAGGATTAAAAAAGAACATAACTACCTGAACACCAACACCTAAAACCTATTCTTTTTCGATTCCAAAACAAACTCATAACGACCAACATATCAAACGATTACATCGCAGTATGTTGGGAATTATAAGCTAAAATACAATTTTGAAAGCAATTCACAACGGGTCAATTGACAGGAATAAGGGCAAAACGGTTGGGAATTATAAGCTAAAATACAATTTTGAAAGCAATTCACAACCCACCCCTTTAGTTGCTGGATAATTTTGTAGTTGGGAATTATAAGCTAAAATACAATTTTGAAAGCAATTCACAACCGGTTTTAGATACAAAACACTCTACCCAAAGTTGGGAATTATAAGCTAAAATACAATTTTGAAAGCAATTCACAACTTGAACAAAACAATACAAATGTGGATATGAGTTGGGAATTATAAGCTAAAATACAATTTTGAAAGCAATTCACAACATCAGACAGCACAAAGATGCGAGGGCATCTGTTGGGAATTATAAGCTAAAATACAATTTTGAAAGCAATTCACAACTGTATCTATCTTTTTCCGTTGTAGCTTTTCGTTGGGAATTATAAGCTAAAATACAATTTTGAAAGCAATTCACAACCTTAATGAGATTCAAGAGTTAAAGTACAAAGTTGGGAATTATAAGCTAAAATACAATTTTGAAAGCAATTCACAACGTATTAAGTTATTTAAACAGTTGTAATATGGTTGGGAATTATAAGCTAAAATACAATTTTGAAAGCAATTCACAACCAGCAAGAGTAGTTTTCGCCAGAAAGTTGCGTTGGGAATTATAAGCTAAAATACAATTTTGAAAGCAATTCACAACCCTGAGATCGAATCAACAATTACTTTATCAGTTGGGAATTATAAGCTAAAATACAATTTTGAAAGCAATTCACAACTTAGCAAACAACTAAGGGTTTATATTTTTTGTTGGGAATTATAAGCTAAAATACAATTTTGAAAGCAATTCACAACATAAACAACAACATATTTCCCTTTACTCAAGTTGGGAATTATAAGCTAAAATACAATTTTGAAAGCAATTCACAACGAATTTGATGTTTTAAAAAATGGGTCGTTAGTTGGGAATTATAAGCTAAAATACAATTTTGAAAGCAATTCACAACCAGGAAGGTGTTATGGTTGAAATAAATAAAGTTGGGAATTATAAGCTAAAATACAATTTTGAAAGCAATTCACAACAATGCTCTTTAGTTGCTGGATTAAGAATCAGTTGGGAATTATAAGCTAAAATACAATTTTGAAAGCAATTCACAACTCAGGAGCAGTATCTAAAGAAGATAAAATAGTTGGGAATTATAAGCTAAAATACAATTTTGAAAGCAATTCACAACTTCGAAGATTGACTCCGAGAGAATGTATGCGTTGGGAATTATAAGCTAAAATACAATTTTGAAAGCAATTCACAACTACAAGTGCAAAACAAACTTTAAATTAATGTTGGGAATTATAAGCTAAAATACAATTTTGAAAGCAATTCACAACTAGTGGCGCAAACCTTAGTGGCGCAAAAAAGTTGGGAATTATAAGCTAAAATACAATTTTGAAAGCAATTCACAACTAGTGGCACAAACCTTAGTTACGCAGACCTGTTGGGAATTATAAGCTAAAATACAATTTTGAAAGCAATTCACAACTGCTCTTTACAATATCCATTAATATCCCCAGTTGGGAATTATAAGCTAAAATACAATTTTGAAAGCAATTCACAACTGTATGTTAAATATTCATAATGCTTTCCACGTTGGGAATTATAAGCTAAAATACAATTTTGAAAGCAATTCACAACTGCGGGAGTTAGTTTTTTACCCTCAAATAGGTTGGGAATTATAAGCTAAAATACAATTTTGAAAGCAATTCACAACGTAAGGGATGCAAGGTATTCGGAAAGCTCCGTTGGGAATTATAAGCTAAAATACAATTTTGAAAGCAATTCACAACTTTATGATGTTTGCTAATGCTGATTGCGACGTTGGGAATTATAAGCTAAAATACAATTTTGAAAGCAATTCACAACAAGGAAGCTGACCTTTTCTACCGCCAGAACGTTGGGAATTATAAGCTAAAATACAATTTTGAAAGCAATTCACAACACTAGAGATCCTTATGATAAGCAAAAGAAAGTTGGGAATTATAAGCTAAAATACAATTTTGAAAGCAATTCACAACAGGAGTTAAAGGCGATGATTGAAAAACTGCGTTGGGAATTATAAGCTAAAATACAATTTTGAAAGCAATTCACAACGTACTTGCCCTAACAACGCATATATGCTATGTTGGGAATTATAAGCTAAAATACAATTTTGAAAGCAATTCACAACAAAATTGTACAACAATAACAGATAAGTTTGGTTGGGAATTATAAGCTAAAATACAATTTTGAAAGCAATTCACAACGAGATGAACCATCGCAACCACTAAAAACTGGTTGGGAATTATAAGCTAAAATACAATTTTGAAAGCAATTCACAACGAATTAACTCCTGTTCTGTAATTCTTCCTTGTTGGGAATTATAAGCTAAAATACAATTTTGAAAGCAATTCACAACACTGCAGCTGGACAATCTTACTTTCTTTCAGTTGGGAATTATAAGCTAAAATACAATTTTGAAAGCAATTCACAACAGCTTGCATTAGCATTATATACTTTACAGAGTTGGGAATTATAAGCTAAAATACAATTTTGAAAGCAATTCACAACCAATTCAATGAAGTTATTAAAATCAAACGAGTTGGGAATTATAAGCTAAAATACAATTTTGAAAGCAATTCACAACACTCTATAAAAGTGGGTTTTTTTATGCCAAGTTGGGAATTATAAGCTAAAATACAATTTTGAAAGCAATTCACAACATGAGTTGACAACTTAAAGCGCAATCCTTTGTTGGGAATTATAAGCTAAAATACAATTTTGAAAGCAATTCACAACGGGTGGAGCGGTACTTTGGATTTTGTAATTGTTGGGAATTATAAGCTAAAATACAATTTTGAAAGCAATTCACAACAGGTAATTAGCAGCAGTAGGTACTTTTGTCGTTGGGAATTATAAGCTAAAATACAATTTTGAAAGCAATTCACAACGAAGAATTTGTGGATTTTCAAAGAGAATTGGTTGGGAATTATAAGCTAAAATACAATTTTGAAAGCAATTCACAATTTGTATCAAAACTTGAAAAAGCTAATCCACAAACTAGAATCAAATCAAATAATGTCTTTAAAGAAAGAATTTTCTGCATAACTGAGCTATAAACAAAACTTTTATTTTGTATTTTGGCGCACCTTTAGTATCTTTCGCATTCAAAAAATAAAAACCTTATACATTTACAAAATGTTAGAAGAAAAGAACGATAACCTGTCAATTCAAGAAAATTTGACAGATGGAAATACAGCTAATGAATTGCAGGAAACAGTTCAATCAAACGCGTCTGCAGTGACAGAAAGTGAAATCAGTGATGCGGTGGCAGAGGAAAACACTGTAAATCCTGTTTCTGAAACAGTTATTTCGAATGAAAACGGAATAGACGAAAAGCAAAATGTGATTGACGCCATAGCTGAAACAAATGCTGAAGAAAGTGAAGATGAAACGTTGAAAGAACGTCATGATATCCCAATGCTGGATTACGAAGCATTGCCTATGGATACGCTTGTAAATGAATTGAAAAATTTGGTTACTAATGAAAAAGTGATGTCTATTAAAGAGCATGTTGAGGAAATCCGAAAAGCTTTTTTAGCCAAATACAATCACCTTATCGAAGAAAAAAGAGAAGAATTCAACCAGGAAAATCAAGATCCTAATGAAGAGTTCCAATATCATTCTCCTTTAAAATCAAAGTTCGATCAATACTACACCATCTACAAAGACAATAAAAATGCTCATTTTAAAAGTCTGCAGTCAAATCTAAAAACTAATTTAGAAGTTAGATTGGCAATTGTAGAAGAGCTAAAAGAATTAATCAATCCGCAAGCCAACATCAAGGACACTTTAAATCATTTTAATGAATTAAGAGAGAGATGGAAAAATGCTGGATCTATCCCAAAAGACAAGTACAATCACGTTTGGAATAATTACCATTTTCATGTTGAGAATTTTTACGATTATCTGCACTTAGACAGAGAAGCAAGAGATATTGATTTCAAATACAATCTGGAACAAAAACAAAAAATCGTTGCCCGTGTTGAAGAACTGCTTAAAGAAGCTGATATCAGCAAAGCTTTCAGAGAACTTCAGGATTTACACCGCATCTGGAAAGAGGATATTGGTCCAGTTTCCAGAGAACATCGTGATGAAATCTGGAATCAATTCAGTGAACTGACAAAAAAAATGCACGATAAGCGTGAAATTTTGTTCGAAAACTTAAGAGGAACTGAACTTGAAAACCTAGAAAAGAAAAAAGAAATTATTGCCAAAATTGAAGTCTTGGCAACCGAAAAAGTAAATGCCCACTCTCAATGGCTTGCCCAAATCGAAAAAGTGGAAGCCTTACGTTCAGAATTTTTCTCTGCTGGAAAAGTGCCTTCAGATGTAAATGAAGCCACTTGGTCTGCTTTTAAAACAGCCGTTAGAAACTTCAACAGCTTTAAAAATTCTTTTTACAAGGACATCAAAAAAGATCAAAACGACAACCTGAACAAAAAAATCGCTTTGGTAAAAAAAGCCAAAGAATTACAGGAAAGTGTAGATTTTGCAAGCACGACTCCTATTATGAAGCAAATTCAGGAAGATTGGAAAAAAATAGGACATGTCCCAAGAAAATATTCCGACAAAATCTGGAACGAATTTAGAGAAGCCTGTAATTATTATTTTGACAAGTTAAAAGAACATAAAAACGTTGAAAATGTAGATGAAGTAGAAGCTTTTGATAAAAAGAAAGCCTACTTGGAAACGTTGAGAGAATTCCAATTAACAGGAGATCACAAAACTGATTTGGATGCCATCAAACTACATATAGAAACTTGGAAAAATTTTGGTAAAGTTCCGTTTCCAAGAAGACATATCGAAGGAAAATTCAATAAAATTCTGGATGCTTTATTTGAAAAATTAAGCCTAAGCAAAAAAGATACCGAAATGATGCGTTTCTCCAACAGAATGGAGAATCTTTCTGAAAGCAATGACACTAGAAAATTGGACAATGAGAAAATTTTCCTAATGCGCAAAATTGAAGAAGTACAAAACGAAATTTTCCAACTGGAAAATAACATTCAGTTTTTTACCAATACAAAAAATGCGAAAAAAGAAAATTCAATCGTATTGGAAGTTCGAAAAAACATCGCCATTCACAAAGAGAGCCTCGATGTTTGGAAAGAAAAACTAAAACAGTTGAGAAATTTAGGTCAAGAATAATAGATCCCAATAAAATTCTAAATGACTTAATGTCTTAGCCACTTAGAGTCTAAAAAAAACTAGCCTCAAACCATAATCCGTTTGAGGTTTTTTTATTTCAAACAAATAATTTTAACTTTCATTTACCATAATAGCCTCCCAAATCAAAAACCTATTCTCTATTTTTGCTTCATGAGGAATTTTTGGAAATTTATCGTATTTATTAGTCTGTTGATGCAGTTTGGTTTTGCATATAGTGCAAATAACGATGCTGTGATTTCTTTTCCAAAGGGAAATAATCCTGAAATTAATAAAGAAAGCCTAAACGTTTCTCATTTTGTTCAGCCCAGCATAGAAAGGAGCAATCCTGACCTTAAACACAATAACCGAATCCCTGCCGGTTTAGATGTAAACGCGTTACTTCCATCATTTTCAACTCTTAAAGAAGAAAATAACGTTAAAATAATTTTATCAGACCAAGACATCGACAGATGCACAAAAGTCTCGATTTTACTTTTTCCCTTCCACTATTTTTGGTGATTTAATATCATGATTTCGTTTTGCAAAAGCTAAAACGACTTTTAATCCCTTCTTGATTTCAACTGAATCAAGAAAATAAATCATTATATATAATTACAAAAAATAAAAAAAATGGACACATCCGTAACAATAATAGGTCTTATAATTACAATACTAATAGGCATTCCGCTAACTTTAGTCTTTCGTTCTAACATAACAAATAGAGCAAAAATAAAAGATATAAAGAAACAATACAGCCAAAACGATCATTATAACTTTGAATTAACCGAAACACAGAATAAAAAAATTCTGTCCATAGACAAAAAAAATAAAGGCTTCCTATTTATTGATTTCAGCTATAAAAAAGAAGACGTTTATTTTGTGGATTTGTCAAACATTCTTCTGTGCAGCTTATTAGAAACAACTCAAAGCAAGTTAGGCACAATTTCCAAAGTTGAAATAGAGCTGATTCATAAAGACACTATGAAAAAAGAAATGATTCCAATTTACAATATCAACAATCATTTTTTAGACTTTAATTGTTTATTTGAAGATCATAAACTGGCAAAAAAATGGGTTAGTTTAATCAATGAAAATATATAACAAATCTGCAAAGAGGCTTTTTTAGCCTCTTTTTCAGTATATAGCTACAAAAAAATATGACAATTATCATTTTAATCCATAAAAAGTCAGCCTAATTTTGTCATTTACATTAAATGCGAAATTATGAAAACCTCACTAATTCAAAAATACAATGTACCCGGCCCTCGTTATACAAGCTATCCTACAGTTCCTTATTGGGATGAGTCGGGATTTACCAATGAAATATGGCTTCAAACCCTCAAAAAATCATTTCTGGAAAGTAATGACAAAGAAGGTATTAGTTTATACATACATTTGCCTTTTTGCGAAAGCTTATGCACCTTTTGTGGCTGCAACAAACGCATCACCAAAAATCACAATGTTGAAAATCCATATATTGAGGCTGTTTTAAAAGAATGGACACTGTACCGCGATATCTTAGGCAAAAAACCCAAAATTAAAGAAATCCATTTGGGCGGAGGAACTCCAACTTTTTTCTCCATAGAAAATCTGGAATATTTAATAAACGGAATATTTTCGCTAGCCGAAAAAGCAGAGGGTTATGAATTCAGTTTTGAAGGACATCCCAATAACACAACGCTTGCCCATTTGCAGAAATTGTATGATTTGGGTTTCAGAAGAGTGAGTTTTGGCGTTCAGGATTATTCAGAAAAAGTACAAAAAGCCATCCATAGGATACAACCTTTTCACAATGTTGCCAAAGTTACTTTTTGGGCAAAAAAAATTGGCTATACTTCCATAGGCCATGACATTATCTTTGGCTTGCCATTTCAAGAAGTAGAAGATGTGATTGATACCATCGAAAAAACTAACTCCTTACAGCCCGACCGATTGGCGTTCTACAGTTATGCCCATGTGCCGTGGATAAAAGGCAATGGACAGCGCGGATTTCATGATGAAGACATTCCGAAAGACGATGCAAAAAGAAAACTGTACGAAGTTGGAAAAGAATTGCTTTTTGAAAATGAATATTACGAAATTGGCATGGATCATTTTGCATTAAAATCAGACAGTTTATACCATTCGTTTGAGGACAAAAAATTGCACCGAAACTTCATGGGCTATAGCTCATCAAAAACTCAATTAATGATTGGCTTGGGTGTTTCAGCGATAAGCGACAGCTGGTATAGTTTTGCCCAAAATGTCAAAACTCTGGAAGAATATTACAAAATATTAGAATCAGATAAATTACCAGTATATAGAGGTCATTTATTATCCGCTGAAGATCTGATTGTCAGAAAACACATTTTAAATCTAATGTGTCAATTTGAAACCAGTTGGGATAATTCTGATAATTACATTCCTGAGATTCCTGAAATTTTACTTCAGCTAAAAGAAATGGAAAAAGATGGTTTATTAATAATAAACGACAGCAAAATTATTGTCACCGAAAAAGGAAAACCCTATGTGCGCAACATTTGCATGGCATTTGACTTAAGGCTAAAAAGAAAAACGCCTGAAACGGCATTGTTTTCAATGACAATTTAAAAAGAAACAAGAACAGATTAATCCTTTAAAAACAACAGTATCTTAATTTAATTCATCTTTTTTAAAGCTCTTTGGGCGTGTCCCTCCGTCTCGTCCCAAAAGACGAGACTATGGGTCGTGCTGTACGTTCCCGCTTTTTTTAGAGAGGCAGACCCGATCGGTAGCGAACAGGCGGAGCAAAAAGCCTCTCTAAAAAAGAGCTCCACTGCCATCACTCACGCAAAACAAGAAACTTTTCAATAAATACTGCAAATCATAAAAAAGCCAATTAATGACAATTTGCTTTTTCCTGTATAAACAAACTCATATTAGAAGGAGAAACATAGGGAATTCCAAGTCCCAATCCTCTTAAAATAAATAATACACCTATAATAACGCCGACATAAGGAATAACTTTCTGAATTCGGTTTCGAATTGGAACAGTCAGAAAAGAATTGATATATACCACCAAACTCATCAATGGTACAGTTCCCAAACCAAAAAGCAGCATATACAGCAATCCAAAACCCGCACTCTGCATAGCAATTGCTCCAAATAAAGCGACATAAACCATTCCGCAGGGCAAAAAACCATTGAGCAAACCAATAATAAAAAGCGATTTGAAACTTTTATTTTTGAAATGACTGCCTAGATTTTGCTTAACTCTTGAAATCCATTTATAAACTGGTTTCGAAAAATTATATTGAGCCAAAATCTTTTCAGGAATCAAAATCACTAAAATCATAGCAATACCAATAAATATGGACAATTGTTGCTGAATCCCAGCCAAAAATAAGCCTTTTCCCAACAGTCCAAAAAGCAAACCAATACTTCCATAAGCCGTAAGCCGTCCTAAATGATAAGTACAAATTTGAATTACCTTTTTGGCTGGATTATTTCGTTCTACAGGCAGCATCATAGCAATGGGACCGCACATTCCTATGCAGTGAAAACTACTGATTAATCCGAACAAAAAAGCCGTGTAAAGCATTGTGAATTTAAATTTTAGATTGCAGATTTTAGATTAAAATGATTTAAAAACTAAATTTCATTTTCTCCAATTTATTTATTTCTATCCTCTTTTATCTATTTTCTCTATTCTATTTTCTTCTATTTTATATAAATCTTTTCTTTGGTCAGATATGACTTTCCTTTATATTTCCATTCCATATTGATATACCATTCGCCACTAATCAATTTATCTTTAGGAATAAACAATGAGGCCGAATCCGTAAACGAAAGTAGCACCTGAAAATCAAATTTCTTATTGGAAGCTCGATAAAAAGCAACAGTCCCTTTGATCTCCTTTGGCGAAAAATCAGCAGGAAAAACTATGCTAACTCCATTGGCATTAACCGTAATAACGGGTTTTTCTTTTAAATCATGAGCATTTTGAATACGTGCCATTTCGTCCTGAAAATGCACATCATGCTTGTAATATTCTTCGACAACCAAATCATTATCATACTTGCTATCTGACTGCACTTTTACAACAAAATACATAATAAAACCTATGAATAAAGCAAAAGCAATCACGATATAAGTTCCCCAATTAATTTTCATTTTATCTTTTTTATGTTATTATCCGACTATTAAAACTTTATGAAACAACAAAATTAGTCAAAACTTCGCGGGCTTAAAAAATTAGTATAGGTCGTCTCAATTTTTTTATTTCCTTCATAAAGATCAATTTCTAACTTAGTTCTGTCACTTTCCAACAAAAATCTATTAATTTCTATAAACATAGTTCCGCTGGACATTTCGTGTTTAGGTACTTTTAATTCCTGAACACCAACAACCTTTAGCGCACCTTTAATTCCAACCAATTTAAAATGCAGATTATTGATGTCATGATTCGTTTTATTAATGATTTTAAAAGTATAAATATTACTGATATTCTCCCCTTTGTGCTGGAATAATTGACCTGGCAACCTCAAAATGGTAGCTTCAACTTCTGTTCTTAAAAACAGTAAGCCTGTAAGTATACCGACTAATATAACTAATATTGCCGTGTAACCTTTCATCCTGGCTGTAAATTTAAACTTAGCCTTAGTTTCTATTTCATCTTCAGAGGCATAACGAATAAGCCCCAACGGCAGTCCAACGCTTTTCATTATCGTATCGCATTCATCAATACAGGCTGTACAATTTACACATTCCAGCTGCACTCCATTGCGAATGTCAATTCCTGTCGGACAAACATTTACACATTGTTTACAGTCAATACAATCTCCTTTTCCTGAAGCCTCCCTATCTTCCTGCTTGTTAAATTTAGCTCTGCCGAGTTCTTTTTCGCCACGAACAAAATCATAAGCAACATTAATTGATTTTTTGTCCAATAAAACGCCTTGAAGTCTCCCATAAGGGCAAGCTATAATACAAACTTGCTCCCTAAACCATSCAAAAACAAAATAAAAAACGCCAGTGAAAACCAACAATGACAAAAAACTGCTCGAATGAGCCAAAGGTCCGTCTTCAATCAAACGAAATAATTCATCACTGCCGATAAGATAAGCTAGAAAGACATTAGCGATAAGAAACGAAATCACAAGAAATACAAACCATTTTAAAGTTTTCTTTCTTATTTTCTCACCATTCCATTGTTGTTTTTCCAAACGAATTTGAGCTCCTCTATCCCCTTCTATCCAATATTCGACACGGCGAAAAACCATCTCCATAAAAATAGTCTGCGGGCAAATCCAGCCACAAAATATTCGCCCAAAAATAACCGTGAACAGAATAACAAATACAACCCCAATGACCATAAAGAGAACAAAAATGTAAAAATCCTGTGGCCAAAAAGGAAAGCTAAAAATATTAAAACGGCGTTCCAAAACATTGAACATCATAAACTGATTCCCGTTTATCTTTATAAAAGGATTGACAATAAGAACTATCAATAAAAAATAGCTGACCCATTTTCTATAATCATAAAACTTACCGGAAGGTTTTTTGGGATAAATATATTTTCTATGACCTTCTTTATCAATAGTCCCAATGGTATCTCTAAAAGATTCGTCTAGATTGTTTGACATTTTTTTATTTTTAAATACAAAAAAAGAGCTCTCTCAAAGTATTGAATTTTGACAAAGCTCTTCCTTTTTTTATTATAATTATTATTTTACTTGAGTACTGTCAACAGCAGGAGCTGTTGCTGTAGCTGGCGCACCATCTTCAACCCATATTTCACCATCTGGTGCTTTTGGATCTTTTGGATTACTTCCTCTCAAAGAGATAACATAACTTGCAACCGCCTGAATTTCTTTCGGTTTCAAAGTTCCTTTCCAGGCAATCATCCCTTTGCCATCACGTCCTCCATTGGTAATAGTGTGAAATAAATTTTTAATTCCTCCACCCAATATCCAATGGTCATCCGTCAAGTTAGGCCCAATTTGACCTCCGGCATCTGCCCTGTGACAAGCTACGCAATTTGTTGTGAAAATTGCTTTTCCAGCATCTAAATCAGCTGGATCTGTTAACAAAGTTACTGTTTTTTCATCCATCAAGTCGGGAGCTGTTTTCATATATTCTGCCACTTCGACTTTGGCTTGAGCCAATTCATTTTTCAATTCGGTTTCCTGGTCTGGAGCCCCCATGATTTCATAACGAACCAAATATATTGCAGAGAAAATGATACACGCATAGAATAAATAAACCCACCATGGCGGTAAATTGTTATCCAATTCTTTTATGCCATCGTAATCATGATCCATCAATAATTGTTTTTCATCTTCAATCGGCACTGTTCTCGTCAAGCGCTGCATAAGGTTTTTGTACCAGCTTTTATCTTTTAGGCTTAAACTCTCCTCATGGGCTAATTTTGCTTTCTCTTCCTCTGTCAACAATCTGTACGTAATGGCATTAACGGCATTCAAAGTTACTTCGATTGCAATCAAAAGAAAAAGCAGCACAAACAAAAAGACAGCAACCATAGGGTATTTTATAAATGCTGGCCTATTTCCAGAGTCAATTAGATATTCCAACAACCCAACGGCTGCAAAAAATATGAAGAGGACTCTTATATAAGATGGAATTAATTTTTTCATCATTTATGTTTTTTTGAAATTTTACAATTTAATCTTCTAACGGGATTTGACTTATTTCGTCTATTGTCTCTTTTTTATAGGAGTAAACCCAAAGCCCTAAGCCCAGAAAAAAGAAAAAGAAAATCAGCAATGATACTATTGGAAATATGGCAACACCGGCAATGGTTTCCATATTGTGTTTTATTTGTTCGAACATAACGTTTACTTTTGTTATTCTTTCACTTTAATATCAGTCCCCAATCTTTGTATATAAGCAATCAAAGCCACAATTTCCCTTTCATTCATCGGAATAAATTTCTCCCCTCTCGCCAATGCTTTTTTCTTGCTGTCWTCATAACTTTTTACAAAGTCAGGATCATTTTTAAGGCTCTCCTCAATGGCAATTGCTTGAGTTCGCAAATCCTTCAATCCGTTTGCAATTTGAGCATCGTTATAAGGAACTCCTAAAGTAACCATCGCTTTCATTTTCTTTTCGGTCATAGAAACATCCATCGGTTTATTATCAAAAAGCCATTTGTAGCTTGGCATAATAGAACCTGCCGATATACTTTGAGGACTCCAGAAGTGATTAAAATGCCAATTGTCATTATATTTCCCTCCAACTCTCAATAAATCTGGACCTGTACGTTTTGATCCCCATAAAAATGGATGATCATACACAAATTCTCCGGCTTTGGATTGTGGTCCATAACGTTCTACTTCACTTCTAAAAGGACGAACCGATTGAGAATGGCATCCCACGCAACCCTCGCGGATATATAAATCACGTCCTTCCAATTCCAAAGGAGAATACGGCTTAACACTCGAAATTGTCGGAATATTTGATTTCACCATAATCGTTGGGACAATTTGAATAATTCCTCCAATTAATATAGCGATTGTAGCAAATACAGCCATTTTTATTGGTTTTCTTTCCAACCAAGAGTGGTATTTCTCTCCTTTTAATCTTCCTTCGCTAATAGTTTGCAATGCTGGAGCTTCTGCCAATTCATCTTCTACTTCCTCACCAGCTCTCACTGTTTGAATAATGTTATAAACCAACGTTAACATTCCAAACAAATACATCGTTCCTCCAATGGCTCTCATCCAATACATTGGCATAATTTGAGTCACAGTCTCAAGAAAGTTACCGTATGTTAAGGTTCCGTCCGGATTAAATTGTTTCCACATAGAAGCCTGAAGGAAACCTGCCAAATACATTGGCAATGCATATAATATGATTCCTAGTGTTCCAACCCAAAAATGGAAATTGGCCAATTTAGTGGAATATAAAGTCGTTTTTGTCATTMTTGGAATCAGCCAATAAATAATACCAAAAGACATAAAACCATTCCAGGCTAATGCCCCAACGTGAACGTGAGCAATAATCCAATCCGTATAATGCGCTATTGCATTTACATTTTTAAGAGAAAGCATAGGTCCTTCAAAAGTAGCCATACCGTAACCTGTCATAGCAACAACGAAAAACTTCAACACAGGATCCACGCGCACTTTATCCCAAACACCTCTTAGTGTCAAAAGACCATTAATCATACCTCCCCAAGATGGAGCAATCAGCATCACAGAGAATACAACTCCTAAATTTTGAGCCCAGTTAGGCAAAGCTGAATACAATAAATGGTGAGGGCCAGCCCAGATATATAAAAATATTAATGACCAAAAGTGAATAATTGAAAGTCTATAAGAATATACAGGCCGATTGGCCACTTTCGGCACAAAATAATACATTAAACCTAAAAATGGAGTCGTCAAGAAAAAGGCAACTGCATTGTGACCGTACCACCATTGCACTAATGCATCTTGTACCCCTGCATATACAGAATAGCTTTTCATTCCTGAAATTGGCAATTCCAAACTATTAAAAATGTGTAAAACCGCCACCGTAATAAATGTTGCTAAATAAAACCAAATGGCAACATACAAATGGCGCTCTCTTCTTTTTAGCATCGTTCCAATCATGTTGATTCCGAAAGCTACCCATATTAAAGCTATGGCAATATCAATAGGCCATTCCAATTCGGCATATTCTTTTGAAGAAGTATATCCTAACGGAAGAGAAATTGCCGCCGCAACAATAATTAGCTGCCAACCCCAAAAATTCAGATTACTCAAGAAATCACTATACATTCTGGCTTTTAACAATCGCTGAAGCGAATAATAAACACCAGCAAACATAGCATTACCGACAAAGGCAAAAATTACTGCATTGGTATGTAAAGGCCTTAATCTTCCAAAACTTAACCATGAAATACCTTCGGTCATGTTTGGAAATAGGAACATAGTAGCCAAAATGAGCCCCACCAGCATTCCTACTACTCCAAACAGTATGGTAGCATAAATGAATTTCTTTACAATTTTGTTGTCATAATAAAATTGTTCCATTTCCATATTTATAATTATTTTTAAGGTTGTTTAAAATTGGTAAAATATTAAAAAGATTAAAGAGTAGTTTAACTCTTAATTTCTGATTTCTTTTGGGAAGATTTAATTAATTCATCGTCAAAAAGCATTCTGACTGATGGCGTATAATCATCATCATACTGACCGGATTTTACCGCAAAAACAAAAGCAATAAAAAATCCAATGGCAACGAAAATACTTATGGCAATCAATAAATAGATAACACTCATAATCTTAATTTTAGGTTAACAAAATTATAGGTATCACTTTTTACAAAAAATGACAATTATCATATTTAATTGAATATGTTAAAAATATAAAAAAAAAGGAAACTATTCCCTGTTAAATTATTTTATTTTCCTTGAATAATAATTACTCATTACCGTAACAAAACTCACTATCGTAATGGTACTCAGAGGCATAATAATCGCAGCAACCAGTGGCAAGAGGTTCCCGGTAATAGCAAACGATAATCCAACAACATTGTATAAAAGCGACAATGCAAAACTCATTTTTATAGTCAAAATGGATTTTTGGGATAATTTTAAAAAGTAATGCAGTTTTTTAAACTCCTTTGCATCCAAAATAGCATCGCAGGCGGGAGAAAAAACATTTACGTTTTCGGATATGGAAATGCCTGCGTTGCTTTGTGCCAAAGCTCCTGCATCATTAAGTCCATCGCCTACCATCATAACGTTTTTGCCTTGTTCCTGCAAAGCCTTTATGAACTCAAGCTTTTGTTCCGGTTTTTGATTAAAAATCATTTCGGTTCCCTTTGGCAGAATTGATTCCAGCTGGCTTCGTTCCCCATCATTGTCACCTGATAAAACTTTTAGTCGATACTGAGAGCTAAGCTTTGTAAACAAATCGGATAAGCCTTCTCGATATTGATTATTAAAAACATACTTTCCGAAATATACGCTGCCAATTTTTATGTATACAGCCGTTTGCTGAACCTCATCTTTAGCTTTTGCATCGATAAATTCCGCAGAACCTAATTCTATAGAAACACCGTCAGTTTCAGCCTTGATTCCTTTTCCCGTAATTTCTTCGAATACATCTAACTTCAATCTTTTTGTTTCTGGCAAAAAATCATACAGCATCCTGCTCAACGGATGATTAGAGGCTCGAAGCACACTTTTTAATATCGCCAAATTATTCTCTTCAAGGATTTCGCCTTCATAGGAAATATTCGTTTTTGCATTAGTAGTTATAGTCCCTGTTTTATCAAAAACAATGGTGTCAACTTTGGCTAATTGCTCAATCACCAAAGCGTTTTTGAGATAAAAATGTTTGTTGCCAAAAATCCGTAGCATATTTCCCATAGTGAAAGGAGCGGTCAATGCCAATGCGCAAGGACAGGCAACTATTAATACTGCCGTAAAAACATTGAAAGCTGTATTAGCATCAAAAAATATCCAATATCCAAATCCGGCAAATGCAATCAATAAAAGAATTGGCGTAAAATAACGGCTAATGCTGTCGGTTATCGTTTTGTGTTTTTGCTCTACCTTTTTCTGAAAAACATCATTGCTCCACAATTGAGTCAAATAACTTTGGGAAACCGAATGCAAGACTTCCATCTCGATAACTTTCCCTATTTGCTTTCCTCCCGCAAAAACTTTATCCCCAGATTTTTTAGTAATCGGAATAGCTTCACCGGTAACAAAACTATAATCAATTTCGGCTTTATCTGATATTAAAATTCCGTCAACAGGAATCAGTTCTTGGTTACGAATCAATAACCGGTCACCTTTTTCGATTTCATAAACGGGAATACTTTTCTCAGTAGAATCCGTATTTATTTTGGTAATGGCTATTGGGAAATAGGATTTAAAATCTCTTTCAAAACTAAGAAAACTGTAGGTTTTGATTTGGAACATTTTACCCAACAACATAAAGAAAATCAGTCCCGTTAAACTGTCAAAAAAACCAGAACCGTAATCCATCACAATGTCAAACGTGCTTCTTACAAACATCACAACAATTCCCAACGCAATAGGAATATCAATGTTGAGCATTTTGGACTTTATGCTTTTAATAGCCGAAACATAATACCCGCTTGCCGAATATAAAAAAGAAGGCAAAGACAAGGCAAAAATCAATCCTCTGAAAAAAGGACGGTAATTGTCCAGCCAAAACTCCTTTACTTCAAAATATTCTGGAAAAGACAACAGCATAATATTCCCGAAACAAAAGAATGCAACACCCAGTTTGTAAGTTAAGCTTCGGTCAACATTATTTTTTCCGGTTTCATAATTTTCCAAACTAATATAGGGTTCATAGCCTATGGAACTCAACAAATAGACGATGCTTTTTAGAGAAACAGCTTCGGGATTGTAATTGATTCGAACTTTCTTTTCGGGAAAATTAACCTGAGACGTGTTGATGCCTTTTTGAAGACGCTGTAAATTTTCTAAAATCCAAATACATGAACTGCAATGAATATGAGGAATGCTAAGTGAAATAATAGCGGTTGAATCTTCTTGAAATTCCAACAGCTTTGCAACGATACTTTCATTGTCCAGAAAATCATATTTTCCATTAATATCCTGCGGAGTTGCACCAGGTGATTTTTCAAAGTCATAATAACAGGTCAAATCATTTAGGCTGAAGATTTCATAAACGGTTTTGCATCCGTTGCAGCAAAACTCTTTTTCGTCAAAGAGTATTTCTTCTTCATTTATTATATCTAAACCACAATGAAAACAGTTGTTTTTCTTCATAAATAAAACCTAATTTTTCGAATGCAAATTTCACAAATTGATTGTGCTAAAAACAATGATATTTATCATATAAATGTATAACTTTGTAGTCGAAAATTCAATTTCATTATGAGCAAATGTGAACAATGTATCGTTAGAGAATTTAGTTCTTTAAAAGCGCTAAATAAAGATGAACTTATAAGAATTTCTGAATGCAAAACCTCTAAAACTATCAAAAAAGGGGAAAGCATTTTTGAAGAAGGAGAAAATGTAAATGGTATATTTTGCATTAAAGACGGCGTCTGCAAATTAACTAAACTGAGTCCAAACGGCAAAGACCATATTGTAAAATTGGTTACCAAAGGAGAATTATTAGGCCAACGCTCAATGATAAGCGACGAACCGGCCAATTTAAGCGCCGTTGCACTAGAAGATATGCAGGTTTGTTTTATACCAAAAAATGAAATACTGGGATTTTTCGACAAAAACAATCAGTTTTCTATGAATGTCATGAAAACGATCTGCGGTGATTTAAGATTAGCAGATGATCATATGGTTAACATGGCGCAAAAATCAGTAAAAGAACGATTAGCGGAAACCTTGATTTACCTCCATGAAACTTTTGGCACAAATAGCGACAAAACTTTAAAAATTCAATTATCAAGAGAAGAATTAGCCAGTATGATTGGGACTGCTACTGAAAGCTGTATCCGATTATTATCTGATTTTAATAAATTAGGACTAATTGAATTAGTGGGTAAAAAAATCGTTCTAAAAGACATCAATAAGCTAAAAAAGATTGCTGATTAACGTTTGAAAATTTTCTGAATACTTCTTTCTGATTACTGCCATCTGAAAGCTAAAGCTTCTTTGCTTCATTCCAGAAAATATCCATCTCAGCAAGGGTCATATCCATCAAAGGCTTTCCTAGCTGATCGGCTTTGCTTTCCAGATATTGAAAACGCTTAATAAATTTTTTATTGGTTCGTTCCAATGCATCTTCGGGGTTGATGTTCAAAAAACGGGCATAGTTTATCATTGAGAATAAAACATCTCCAAATTCGGATTCTATTTTATCTTGGTCACCAATTGCAACTTCAACTTGCAGTTCCTGCAATTCCTCTAGGACTTTATCCCAAACCTGATGCGGTTCTTCCCAATCAAATCCCACTCCTTTTACTTTATCCTGAATTCTGCTGGCTTTTACAAGTGCCGGCAAGCTTCGAGGAACTCCTTCTAAAACAGATTTTTTTCCTTCTTTTAATTTTAATTTTTCCCAATTCTGTTTTACTTCTTCTTCATCTTTAACCAAAACATCTCCGTAAATATGAGGATGTCTGTGAATGAGTTTTTCACAAATATCATTACACACATCCGCTATATCAAAATCATTCGTTTCACTGCCAATTTTTGCATAAAAAACAATATGCAGCAGCAAATCTCCTAATTCCTTTTTTACTTCGTTTAAATCATTGTCTAATATGGCGTCTCCTAATTCATAAGTTTCTTCAATAGTAAGATGACGAAGAGTTTGCAGAGTCTGTTTTTTATCCCAAGGGCATTTTTCCCGTAATTCGTCCATGATATTCAATAATCGTTCGAAGGCTTGGAGTTGATTTTGTTTTGGATTCATGGTATTTTGCTTTTTTGTAAAAATAAGAAATCCTGTCAGGAAAACATCATGACAGGATTTTTTTTAATAAATTAGTAAATAGCTTTTGGCTAATCACTATTCACTAGAAACTAATTACTCTTTTTTAGCTTTAGCTTTTTTGGCTGGTGCTTTTACTTTTTCAGCAACAACTACTTCTTCTTTCGCAGGAGTTGCTTCTTCTTCAACAACAGCTGGAGCTTCATCTGCTAATAATCCTTTTGCTTGAAGCGTATTGTACCAATTTACTATCTTTTTCACATCAGATGCATACACTCTTTCTTCATCATATTCCGGCAATACTTCTCTAAAGTAAGACAATAAAGCTGCGTTATCTTCTTTGTGTGAAATCGTTTGCCCTTTATTTTCTTTTTTAGCAATGTTCTGCATAATTTCAGCCAAAGGTTTTTCGCCTTCATATGTATAAATCGAAATTTCAGACAATAGGCTTACATTGCTTTTCAAACTTACCGTTACTTTTTTTCCATCCAATAATGACTCAGCAACAAAACCTGTACGTGTCTGTACTTTTAAAACATATAAACCTGGTTTTCCTGAAATGGATAATATTTTCTCTAAACTCATTTTGTTCTTATTACTTATTTTTTATTTTTCCTCATCTCAATTCTCTCCATACCAGCGATAGCAAACTGCCAAAGCAAGAGAGAAAAGCATTTTTATTATCTTCCCTTTTTGGCAAAAAACTTCATTCTGTAATCTTGAAATGTTTTTCCTTCGGTAATGTTTTTTAATTTATTCTGAATCAGGCGTTTTTTCAAAGATGATATTTTATCTGTAAATAAAATCCCCTCAATATGATCGTACTCATGCTGAATCACTCTAGCAATCAAACCGTCAAAAACTTCTGTTTTCATAACAAAGTCTTCTTCACAATATTCAATCGTAACTGTCGGTTTTCTGTATACGTCTTCACGTACATCCGGAATACTTAAACAGCCCTCATTAAAAGCCCATTCATCACCTTCCTCTTTTATTATTTTGGCATTTATAAAAGTCTTTTTGAAGCCTTTCAATTTTTTTTGTTCATTAGCTTCTAAATCATCGTCTTCACCAAATGGAGTTGTATCGATAATAAATAAACGTATTGCCAATCCCACTTGTTCTGCTGCTAAACCTACACCACTTGCAATATACATGGTTTCATACATGTTTGCAATAATTTCTTTCAGATTTGGATAATCTGGAGTCAGCTCCTCCCCTACTTTTCTTAAAACAGGGTCGCCATATCCTATAATTGGTAATATCATTTGATCAATTTTTTATTAATATCTTGCCTAAATATAGGAAAAAATACACTTAATTTAGGCTGACAAAAGTAGTAAAAAAAAAATAGAGAACAATTTATCTCTTTATAATAATTAGCTTTTTTTGTAATATTACACTACGCTAGATTAAATAAAAATGCACAAAGAAGTTTATAACGTACCTTTGTATCAAATTAAATTACATGATTACCAAAATAGAAAGATTCACCGACAGCACCTATTTTACAAACGCACTAAAAGCTACAATATCTGCGGTGATTCCTGTATTAATCTGTACTTATTTTGATCATTTTGAAATAGGTTTTACTATTGCTCTCGGAACTTTTTTGACGTATCCATCCGATATACCAAGCAGTTTAAAACATAAAATAAACGGAATTATTGTTACCGCTTTTTTGGTAGCAGGAGTCAATTTATTAATCAATCTTATCTATCCTTTCCCTTTTATTTTTTATCTTTTTTTCCCCATATTGATATTTATTTTAGCAATGCTGTCTGTATATGGGCAAAGGGCTACATTTACATCATTTTCGGCATTATTATCTGCATCATTATCATTTGCACATATGCATACCGGATTAGAAATGATTCAGTATTCCGGCTTAATACTTGCAGGAGGATTATTTTACTTATTTATCTCATTGCTTTTTCATTACATAAGACCATACCGCTATGCCGAATTACAAGTTGCAGAATGCATTAAATTAACATCCAAATACCTAAAATTAAGAGGAGATTTATGGAACAGCATTGCTGACAGAAAAGTGATACTTGAAAAACAATTGCATCTGCAGGTCGAACTCAATGACATTCATCATAATATTCGAAGAGTACTTATCGGAAAACAGATTAATTCTGTTTCTTCCAATCAAAATCGAAAAATGCTTATCGTATTTGTTTCTTTGGTAGAAATATTGGAATTAGCCTTATCTACTTCATTCGATCATAATAAATTACATCAAAAATTTGAAAAACACCCCAAGGTTTTGGCAACTTATCAAAACCTGGCCTATAACCTTGCCTCGACTTTAAAGCAATTATCCAAAAATATTGAGAAAAGAACAAAATATGTTCCAAAACATTTTTTATTTAAAGATCTCCAAACGCTAGAACTTGCCATCAACACATACGAAAATGAATTAGGAAAAACTGATGCTTCAGAGGGTGTTTTGATGCTAAAAACCATGCTTGAATATGCTGAAAAGCAAATAGAGAAAATAAAAATTATAGAACGTGCTTTTACATCAGTAACCAACAATTATGATTTTAAGGGAAAAGACAAAGATTTAGAGAAATTTTTAACTCCTCAATATTATCCTATAAGCACTTTTATTGAAAATATCAGTTTTTCATCAACAATATTCAGACATTCGTTACGATTGACTGTCGCGATTATTTTAGGAGGATTAGCTGGTAAATTTCTTCCTTTTCAAAATGTGTATTGGATTCTGATGACGATTATCATAATCATGAGACCGGGTTATGGACTGACCAAACAACGATCCATACAGCGTGTCATTGGAACGGTTATTGGCGGTATAATCGCATTCAGCATTTTATCCATAATACCAAACCATTTAATATTAAGCATTTTAGCAATCCTTTCGATGCTGCTTGGTTTTTCATTCGCACAGACCAATTATACAGTGAGCGCTACTTTTGTAACCATGTATATTGTATTTATATACGGCATATTGACTCCTGATTATCTGGATGTTATCCAGTTTAGAATAGTTGACACATTAACGGGAGCGCTATTAGCTTATTTTGCCAATCATTTTTTATGGCCTTCTTGGGAATATATCAAAGCGCCTGAATACTTAGAAAAATCGATTATCGCAAACAGAGATTATTTAAAAGAAATTTTTACTTATTACACCAAAAAAGGTGAAGTTACTACCTCATACCGCTTGGCCAGAAAAAATGCTTTTATTGAAATTGGGAATCTTATGGCTTCGTTCCAAAGAATGTCACAGGAACCAAAATCGAAACAAAAAAATATCGTATTGCTCTACAAATTAACAGAACTCAACCATTCTTTACTTTCATCGACAGCTTCATTAGGAACTTATACTCAATCACATAAAACCACACCTTCATCAAGAGCGCTTACAATTGTGGTCGAAAAAGTTCTTAAAAATCTTGAACAATCAATTGCGCTTTTAGAAAAAGAAATCATTCCTGATTCTAATGAAATCACTAATGAAGAACTCGCTAATCGATTTATCGAATTGAAAAACATTCGTCAGAATGAATTAAAAGAAAGAAATGAAATAGATGAAGAAGCTTTTGCTTTAAAAATGCAGGAAGCGCAATTGGTGATAGAACAATTAATTTGGCTAAACAATCTTTCAGAAGGGATTTTAAAAAACACCAAAAAACTAATGGAGGATTGAACAAAAACAGAATGACAGCTTTTGGGTTTCTGCTATTCAAATCCAAAAGCTGTCATTATGTATTTATTGGTACGAATTGTTCCTTACTGCAAATTCATTGCAAGTATGCCAAATCTTTATCTTTAGCCCCGATAGAAGTGGAAATCCTTTTTATTTTTTTCTTTAAAAATAAAAAGATTGCAACGAATAGCGGGAATCCTATTTCAAAAAATGCCTTATGTTTGCTTCCAAAAAAGCTATTGAAATAGACCTTAATTTAATTTCAAAACTTCAGCCGTATTGTTTCTAATAGCTGCCAGTAACTCTGGATTTTCATTCAAAGCCTGACCAAAAGAAGGTATCATAGCTTTCACTTTTTCCTGCCATTCTGAAGAATTAAACTGCTCCGGAAAACATTTGCTTACCAGCTCAACCATAATAGAAACCGCGGTTGAGGCTCCAGGAGAAGCTCCTAACAAAACCGCTAACGTTCCATCGTTTGTATTGATGATTTCTGTACCAAACTCTAATTTCCCAATTAGTTCTTCATCTCTTTTAATAACCTGAACTCTTTGCCCGGCTCTTTCCAGTTTCCAATCTTTGGTTCTGGCATTAGGAACGTATTCGCGCAAAGCATTGATTCTGTCTTTTGGAGACTGACGCACTTGCTCAATTAAATATTTGGTAAGCGGAATGTTTTTATACCCGGCAACAATCATCGGAATTACATTGTCTGGCTTTATAGACAAAGGCAAATCTGAATAAGATCCGTTTTTTAAGAAACGGGTAGAAAATCCTGCAAATGGGCCAAAAAGCAATGCTCTTTCTCCATCAATCATTCTGGTATCTACGTGAGGAACTGACATTGGCGGCGCACCAACACTCGCTTTTCCATATACTTTAGCCTGGTGTTTTGCGATTACTTCGGGATTTGTACATTTCAGCCATTGACCGCTAACAGGGAAACCTCCGTATCCTTTTCCTTCGGGCACATTTGCTTTCTCTAATAATGGCAATGAACCTCCTCCAGCACCAATGAAAACAAATTTGGTGTAAACTTTTTTCTTTTGATTTGAAGCTAAATCTGTGATTCTTATCCTCCAAGATTTATCTTCTCTCTGTTTTAATTTTTTAACTTCATGGCTGTAGTGAATAGCCACATTATCCAACTTTGTCAAATAGGCCAGCATATTTCTGGTCAATGTTCCAAAATTCACATCGGTACCAATTTTCATTGAAGTTGCTGCTACTTTTTCTTCTAAATTTCTGCCTTCCATTACTAAGGGCATCCATTTTTGAAGTTCGGAAATATCAGTACTAAAAATCATTTCAGCAAAAAGAGGATTTGACTGCAAAACTTGAAACCTATTTTTTAGAAAGTCAACATTTTTATCCCCCCATACGAAACTTATATGAGGAATACTTTTTATAAAATCTTCTGGAGATGTAAGTTTTCCGTCTTTGACCAAATAAGACCAAAATTGTCTGGAAACCTCAAATTGTTCAGCAATACTTATCGCTTTATTTGGATTTATTGTTCCATCTGCACTTTCAGGAGTATAATTTAACTCACAAAAAGCCGAATGTCCTGTTCCTGCATTATTCCAAGCATCAGAACTTTCTGCTGCTGCAACATCTAATCTTTCGTAAATATCAATCTTTAAATCAGGCTGTAATTCTTTTAAAATTAAACCTAGAGTAGCACTCATAATTCCTGCACCAATTAAAACTACATCTGAATTGGATCGTATTGTTGTATCGGACATTTTTGTGTTTTTTTAAGAAGTTGCAAAATTAGCTCTAAAAATCACAAAAAAAAATTATTTTTCAGTTACAAAACATTTAAAAACCATAACGGTTTGTTAAATTAATCATACTACTTCCGATTCAAATAATCCTGAAGCATAATAGTTGCCGAAATTTCATCGATAAGCGCTTTATTTTGGCGCTGTTTTTTATTGAGTCCGCTGTCAATCATGGTTTGAAAAGCCATTTTGGAAGTAAAACGCTCATCAACCCGAATGACTTTCATATCTGGAAAATGATTGGTAAAATGCGTTACAAAACCTTTGATTATCGAAGCGCTTTGAGAAGGCTCACCATTCATTTGCTTGGGTTCGCCAATAAGCACGACCTCAACTTTTTCTTTGGCAAAATAATCTTTTAAAAAACCTATCGCATCTGCAGAAGGAATGGTCGTCAGACCTGATGCAATAATTTGTAATTCATCGGTAACAGCTATTCCTGTTCGTTTTTGTCCGTAATCTATGGAGAGTATTCTTGGCATTTATTTTCGATTATTTTACAAATGTACGCAAGAAAAAAACAATAGATAAATTTTAAAAAGTGACATCTTGAGAATTCAACTATGTTATTGAAAATTAAAAAACATATATTGAACAAAAGAAGCAAAAATGTTAGTTTGTATGAACGAGGTTGTTTTCAAAAAAATAACCATTTATCTTTGCCAAAAAATTCTACAAAAATGAACGAATTACAATCCATAATAGAACAAGCTTGGGAAAACCGTGCTTTACTACAAGAAACAAAAACTACTGAGGCTATCAGAGAAGTTATTGAATTATTAGATTCAGGAAAATTGCGTGTTGCGGAACCAAAAGGTGACGGATGGCAAGTAAACGAATGGGTAAAGAAAGCCGTTGTAATGTATTTCCCAATTCAGAAAATGGAAACATTAGAAGCTGGAATCTTTGAATATAACGACAAAATGTTATTAAAAAGAGACTATGCTGAAAAAGGTGTTCGCGTAGTTCCTGGAGCTTCTGCCCGATATGGTTCTTATATCTCTAGTGGTGTAATTATGATGCCTAGTTATGTAAACATCGGTGCTTATGTTGATGCTGGAACAATGGTAGACACATGGGCAACTGTTGGTAGCTGTGCTCAAATTGGTAAAGACGTACACTTAAGCGGTGGTGTTGGAATTGGTGGTGTTCTTGAACCATTACAAGCTGCACCAGTTATCATCGAAGACGGTGTTTTCGTTGGATCAAGATGTATTGTTGTTGAAGGTGTTCACGTAGGTAAAGAAGCTGTTCTTGGAGCTAACGTTTGTTTGACTGCTTCTACTAAAATTATTGATGTTACTGGAGAAACTCCTGTTGAAATGAAAGGTTTTGTTCCAGCACGTTCAGTGGTTATTCCAGGAAGCTATACTAAAAAGTTTGCTGCTGGTGAATTCCAAGTTCCATGTGCATTGATTATTGGAACACGCAAGCCCTCAACTGATTTGAAAACATCATTAAATAATGCTTTACGCGAATATGATGTAGCGGTATAAATTCTAAATACCTAATATTTTAAATTCCAAATTCCAATTGATAATCCGATTGAAATTTGGAATTTTTTATTTATAATAAAATCAAATTTTTGATTTCAAAAGCAAAGAAAACTACCCTTTATTTTCCTTCTGAATTTTAATTAGTTTAGAATATTTCATATACGAAAAGAAGCCTTGAACCATAGAAATAGTCAATCCGTCCAGCCCATTCAAAAACCCTTTCTTAAAAAAATAACAACGTACAAATGCAACTGTTCCATTAAGAATTGGCTTATACCTTGACACTCTAACACCTTGATCAAAAATCTGCTGCGCATGCCAAGCTGAATATTGATTTTTTTTGGAAATAATTTGTTCCAAAGATTCCCAGCCATAATGCAATATATGAACGGCAATTTTCTTCTCATTGGCAGCAACCATCGTTTGATGCACTTTTGAATCAGATGGTTTTACTAACTTTTTATTAAAAAAACGCACTTTATAATCTGGATACCAACCTGCAAAATCAATTAATTTATTACCTAAAAAGTTTTTTACTCTAAAACTAAAAACATCATAATTTCCTTTTAGATATTTCTCTTTTAAAATAAAATCTTCAGCATCAGTGTCCAAAAACTCATCAGCATCCAGATTAAGAACCCAGTCGTTTTTACAAAAAAGCAAACCATGAGTACGTTGATGACCATCTCCTAAAAAGGGCTGTTCAATTACAACTGCTCCTTTCGCTTTAGCTATCTCAACCGTTCTATCTTTACTCAAAGAATCGACTATAATTACTTCGTCACAAACTCTAAAAAGTGCTTCAATGCACTTTCCAATCATTTTTTCTTCGTTAAAAGTAATAATCAAACCACTTATTGCCATTCTATTATTTGTTCTCTTAAAATATTCTTTTTAAAACTAAAAACTATCTTTATTATTGTCTTATGTCATTAAAGTTATTGCTGCTTAAACACTCCTTAGCAATAACATCCTTATCTTCGACTCAACATCTCACTCTAATAATCTGAAATAAAAAAACGCTTTGTTATTGGACTCAAATTCATTCTTTAGGTTTAATGCCGTATTGTTATTTAACAAAACCTTAACAACTAATTTGAAATAACATATAACATTACCATCCATTTCTAATTTCAACATCAAACTAAAAAAACCAAATCCCAATTGTAAACTATTGGGATTTGGTTTTTTATTTAAAACTTTTTATTAGGATAAAAGAGAGACCTATAAAACTAAAAACTTATTTTTTATTTTTAATCTGAATTTTAATGAGTTTAGCATATTTCAAATAGGAGAAAAAAGATTGAACCATCGAAATGGTTAATCCGTCAATTCCATTCAGAAAACCTTTTTTGAAAAAATAACATCGTATAAATGCAACTGTTCCATTAAGGATGGGCTTATATCCTGACACCCTTAAACCTTTATCATAAAGTTGTTGTGCGTTCCATGTCGAATACAAATTCTTTTTAGCAATAAATTGATTCAGATCTTTCCATGCATAATGATGGATATGAACATTTACTTTTGCTTTCTTAAGTCCGAAAACTTTTTGATGAACCATATCTTGTGATGGTGATGCTGTTTTTTTATTAAAAAAACGAGACGTTCTATCAGGATACCAACCAGAAAAATTGATTAGTTTATCATCCATATAATTATACAATCTGAAAGCATAAACATCATAATCGTCCTTTTCATACTTTCCTGACAAAATAAACTCCTCCGCATCGGTTGCTAAAATCTCATCAGCATCTAAGTTTAGAATCCAGTCATTTTTACAATAATCAAGCCCAAAAATTCTCTGAGGCCCATCACCCAAAAAAGCTTGCGAAATAACTTTAGCCCCTTTTTCTTGGACAATTTGAACTGTATTATCAGAACTTAGTGAATCTATAACAATTATTTCATCGCACACTCTATAAAGAGCATCTATACATTTCCCTATATGTTTCTCTTCATTATAAGTTATAACTAATCCACTAATTTTCATAATATCTTTTAAAACAATTTAAGCTTTCCTATTTTCAATTTTAATCTAAATCTAAACAAATTATCTTCTCCTTTTATATCTATCCTCTTTACTAAATAGTTATTTTTAAATGGAAAATCATTCACTCTGTTCCCAATTCGCAAACCATATTTTATGCCATTGTCACGCATTATTTTTTCAAAAACAGTAAACTCAGTATTTGATTTAGGATAATTACCAAAAGGATACGCTAAAACAGGTTTTATATCCAATTGATTCTCTTTAATAAAAGCATTGCATTTTACGAAATCAAGTTCCAGTTCTTCTTTAGGCAATGCCTCATATCGTTTATGCTCAAATGAATGATAGCCTAACTCTATAAGATTGCTATCTAATTTCTTTAATTGCTCTACACTCATTATTTTTTCTTTTCCCTCAATCCAATAATCGAAATTTCCAACGAAAGAGAATGGTATAAAAAAAGAAGCTTTTAATTGGTATTTTTCAAGTAAAGGCACCGCATATATAAGCTGGCACTCGGTAACATCATCAAAAGTAAGAATGACACTTTTTTTGGGTAATTCGTTTAAATTTTCTAAATCCTTAAAATGAAATGTTTTGTAATCATTATCATGCAAGAATTTAAATTGCGACTCTAGCTTTGATATGGAAATACTTAAATCTAAAGACTTAGAGTCATCTTCAACAACATTATGGTACATTAAAATGGGCAACTTAGACATTTAGTTTTTTTTTTGTAGTTTTGCTGAATCCCCAAAAGTAATTTTTTTTTTAGTAATTAACCTTAATCTATAATGAAGTTTTTAGTAATTCAACAAAAAAGAGTTGGAGACGTATTGACTAGTACAATCATCTGCAACAATTTGAAAAAAAAGTATCCTAATTCTACAATAGATTTCATGTGTTACCCAAATTGTGTTGATGTACTAATTGGAAACCCAAACATTGATAATGTAATTGTTTTGTCCCATAAAGTCAGAAAAAATTATTTTTCCCTATTTAAATTTATTTTTGAAATTAGAGCCAAGAAATATGATGCTGTAATTGATGTTTATAACAAATTAGAAACAAATTTAATCACCTTATTCTCAGGTGCCAATACAAAGATAGCCTATCATAAATGGTACACTGCTTCATTTTACACCCATAATTTAGAACGTTTTGACAATACAAAAGATACTAATTATGGTTTTGCAATTGAAAATCGTCTTTTATTATTGGATCCACTAAACCTAGATAAAAGCACAATAGATCCTTTTCCAAAATTATTTGTTAGCCCAAAAGAAAATGTGGATACAATTTCTCTTTTTGAACAACACAAAATAGATAAAAATAAAAAAATCATAATGATTAGCTTACTGGGAAGTGAGCAAAGCAAAACTTATCCATTAGAATATATGGCTAAAGTAGTTGAATACGCTGCAAACCATAAAGACGTAACAATACTTTTCAATTATTTTGAAAATCAAATAGAAGATGCCAAGAAAATATACAATTCTTGCTCAAAAAATACCCAAGAAAAAATACATTTTGATTTATTGGGTAGCGATTTAAGATCATTTATTGCCATAATGGATGGATGTGATGTAATTATAGGAAATGATGGCGGTGCAATTAATATGGCTAAAGCATTAAACAAACCTTCATTTACGATTTTCTCTCCTTTTATAGAAAAGAAAAATTGGGCCACTTTTGAGGACGGATTCAAAAACATATCTGTCCATCTTAATGATTACAAACCCGATTTAATTACGAATCTACATCATGATGAAATAAAGAAAAATGCATCTTTGTTATACCAACAATTTACACCTGAATTATTTAAAGACAAAATTGAGTTTTTTATGGATCAAAACTTATAAGCAATTTAGTTTTTATTGAATTCTTTTTTTAATAATTAATAAAAAAACATTGTTTCTATTTTTCTTTTATTCAAACCTATTAAAATCATAGCAAAAAACAGTTTCATCGTATATGGACATTTCAATAATTATAGTTAATTACCGTAGTTGGAAGCCATTACTTAACTGTTTAGAATCATTACTTTTAATAGATAAAACAAAAATAAATTTTGAAGTAATCGTTGTTGATAATTTCTCGAATGACGGAGAATTTGATATTTTTCAAAATAAATTTGAAGACTTTATTTTCATCAAAAACAATATTAATTCTGGTTTTGCGAATGGATGCAATCTAGGTTCAAGAGAAGCCAAAGGATATTACTTTTTATTTCTGAATCCAGACACCATAATTTCACCCGAAGCTCTTAACACACTTTATACAACTTACAAAAACCATTCAGAAATAGGAATATTATCTTGTCTACAGGTTGACAGAAAAAATCGTTTTTTTTATCAAAAAAACATTTTCCCATCACTAATGCATATTTTTGGGATAAGCAGGTTTTTTTACAGAAAAATAATTAAAAAAAGAATAGACACTATTTTCAACACCAAAACAGATTTATTTTATCCTGACTGGGTTACAGGAGCAGTAATTTTTATAAGTAAAGATTGGTTTAAAAAAGTGAATGGTTGGAACGAAGATTATTGGCTCTACTTTGAAGATGTAGAAATTTGCAGAAAAATAACTCAGAATAATGGTAAAATTGCCGTGACAAAAAACACAATTATTTTACATGAACACGGTGGCTCTTCAAGAAACGATTTTGAAACAGAACATATTAGCAAAACAGAAGTAATCATTTCAAAACATGTATATATAAACAATAATTTCAATCCATTAACCAAAGCATTAGCACATGTGCTTTTGATAGTCTTTATACTTATAGAAAAAACTTTTTTATCTCTTTTAAGCTTATTTTTGTTTTTTAATTTGAAATTGAAAACAAATAGATATATCCTCAAAAATCTTTGTTTCTATTACTTTAATGCTATACAGAAACAAACATGTTTAAGTAAAAGATCCGTAAACTATAAGAAATAATTTTGCCTTTATGAAAAATCGCAATACTGAAAAATTGTCTGTATTAATCATAACTTTAAATGAGGAAGAACATTTAAAATCGCTATTATCAGATTTAGATTTTGCAGATGAAATAGTAATTGTAGATTCGTTTAGTACAGATGGAACAGAAATTATTTCAAAATCTTTTCCTAAAGTAAAGTTTACGCAAAATAAATTTGAAAATTTTTCGGCACAAAGAAATTTTGCAATCTCACAAGCTAAAAATGACTGGATACTATTTCTAGACGCCGACGAGGTTTTGACGCCTGAATTAAAGCAAGAAATCATAGAAACACTGAAGAACAATCAAACCTATACAGCTTATTTTTTTGAAAGAATTTTTATGTTTGAAGATACTGTTTTAAAATATAGCGGTAATCAAACGGATAAAATATTTCGCCTTTTCGATAAAAAATCAGCAAGATATGATGATAAAAGACTGGTTCACGAAAAACTAATCGTTAATGGTGAAATTGGATTTTTAAAAAACAAACTAATTCACTATTCCTATTCGAGTTATGATGACTATAAAGAAAAAATTATTTTTTATGGCAGATTTAAAGCTCAGGAAAAGTTTATAAAAAAAGTAAAACCAACCTTTTTACATCAATTTTTCCATCCCATTTATAATTTTATTTACAACTATTTCATCAGATTAGGAATCCTTGATGGCAAAAAAGGAATAATTATTTGTTACCTAAATGCTTATTCTATTGTTGTTCGATACAAAGAATTAAAAAAACTATGGAAACAAAACGGAAATCTTACTTCCAAAACTTAAGTTTCTTTTTCAATCTTTTCTTTCTTTGAAATTTTTCTTGAAAATTTGATGTCAAATTCCAAAGTGTCTCAAATATCAAATCCTCAGGCTCGCCTGATGCTTTTGCATATTCATTACTCATTACCTCGACCATTTCCTTTACAGGAGTTAATCGTCGTAGATTATTCATTCGCTGTTCAAACGACATCTTTTCATGAAAATTCATTCTGTTTAAATCCACCAAAAAGAATTCATATTCTCCTTCGGCACTCTTTTTAATTAATGTATTTCCTGGCGAATGATCCTTGAATTCAATTCCTTTTTGATGCAAAGAATAAGAAAAACGGGTGAACTGGCGCAGAATATTCTCATGATCAGGATAATCCGGAATTTCAACCAATTCTCTATAAGTCAGGTCACATTGAAGGTGTTCGCTGGCATAATAACTATCTTTCAATCCTAACCAATTGTAATTTTCAAGATAAGCAATAGGTTGTGGCGTCCCAATTCCTTTTTCCAATAAAAGAGTGGCATATTCGAAAGAACGTCTGGCTTTAGATTTTCTAAAATACTTGTATGCTATTTTATTAACTAAATTAGGAATCTTAAAGGATTTAATATTTATCGTCTTCCCTTCTAATTCAAATAATTTAATAATGTTTCTTTCTCCATCGCCGAAGAGTGTTCCTGATGATTTGAAATTTTTAATAAAGTTTGACAAATTCGATTGAGAATTCTGAAATTTGGAATTAATATGTACATTCATCAATAGAAATAATTTTCGACAAAAGTATGTATTGCTTTTTGTTTTTCCAATTTAAGCAATACATTTACGCAAATTTGTGAAAATTTATGAAAAAAACCGTATTCCTCGAAACCCATAATATTAAGAATAGAGCATCCGGATTAGGAACTTTTAATTATGAATTAATTAAAGGGCTGTATCAATTGGAGTTAAAAAATATCGATTTGACACTTAATACTTGGAATCCGGAGTCTTTAGAAAGTGAATTTGGGGAAAAATTTAAATACAATAAATATACCCACTGGTCGAGGCACGCTATTTTTAGAAAACGAAAAAAGTATGACTTATGGCATTCTGTAAATCAAAACATTAAAGTAGAACCATATTATGCCAATAACTACTTACTTACAATACATGATGTTAATTTTGTGGAAGAAATTTCATCAGATTTAAATCATAAAATCAATAAGCTTTTTATCCAAAAATTAAAAAGAGCGACAGCAATAACGTATATATCAGAGTTCGCCAAAAAGCAAACTCATCAGTATTTTGATGTTCCGAATATTCCAGAATATATAATATACAATGGAAATCCAATTTCAAATTTATTAGACACTTCTTCATACATAACCGAGATACCTATGGATAAGCCTTTTTTTTATTCTATTGGCGATTTTCAAGAGCGCAAGAATTTTATCTCTATTGTTAATATGATGAAAATAATAAAGGACTACAATTTGATTATTTCTGGAAATAATGATAAAGAATACGGACAAGTGATAAAAAAAATGATTATCGATAACAACTTAGAAAATCAAGTTTTTTTGACTGGTAAAGTAGATGAATTGGGTAAGCAGTTTTTTATGAAAAATTGTTCAGCTTTCTTCTTTCCTTCCATAAGAGAAGGCTTCGGCTTACCTCCAATTGAAGCAATGCGTTTTGGGAAACCTGTTTTTTTGTCCGATAAAACATCTTTACCAGAAATCGGAGGGGATGCTGCATATTACTGGAATGATTTTGATGCTGACTACATGAAAAATATTGTTTTTGAAGGATTAAATAATTACGAAAACAACAAACAAATTTGTGAGCAAAAAATAATTGAGAGAGCCTTGTTTTTTGATTGGAAAAAAGCTGCTGGGGAATATTTAGATGTCTATAATAAGTGCCTATATTAAAATTACCAAATTCAGCAGTTATTAAAAATCTATCGAAACAGAAAAGCGAAATACTAAAACTTACTTTTATCAAAAAAGTATAAATCAATATTAATAATGACTCAAAAAAGATATGATGTTGCAGCGATTTTAATTAATTACAACTCAAGTACTTTTTCAAAAAACTGTATTGAAAGTATTCTTTCAAAAACAAACGATCTTTTGGATTATCAAATTATAATAATTGACAACTGTTCTGAGCAGGAAGATTATTTGAAAATTCAATTATTTGTAAACCAACTGTCTAATCCAAGAATCCAACTAATTAGAAATAATATTAATGTGGGTTTTGGAGCAGGAAATATGCTGGGTGTACATTATAGTAATGCGGAATACTTATCCTTTATAAATAATGATTCTCTTCTTGTAAATGACTGTCTGTCAATAATTATAGACGCAATGAAGAAAAATTCTGATTTTGGAATATGCGGACCGATCAACTTTAAAGAAAACGGAGATTTCCTATCTACCATTGATCATTTTGCCTCGCCTATAAAAGAAATTTTTGGAAGAAAAATTCTAGAAAAAATAAACCCTGCAAAATATCCAAACCGTAAAAAAATATATACGGCTCCTCAAAGAGCACAACTTATTTCAGGGAGTTTTATGGTTATAAAAACGGAAGATTTTAATGCTGTTGGCGGATTTGACACTAATCTTTTTTTGTACTTTGAAGAAACTGATTTATGCAAACGATTAGAAAAAAACTCAAAATATGCTTATTTAATTCCTGATGCCAAATTTATTCATTATCATGGAGCTAGCACTCCTCGCTGTATTCTTATAAAAAAAGAATTAAAAATCTCGTTACTTTATGTCATCCAAAAACATTATGGTTTTTTTGGACACAAAACCGTGATGCTTTTTCTAATTGTAAAATATTTTTTCAGCAGTATTCTTAAACCCAAAAACTGGTCATTATTTTTTTTAGTTTTAAGTGGAGCTCCTTTGTGTAAATCGTTGAAGGTTTCTCAGAAAATTTCTTCTTCAATATTTTAAATAAAAACCTACAAATGATACAACCTTGACGTACAGGTTTTGATAGACATTAACCGAGTAGGACAAAAAGGTCTAACTTTTAGAGTTTTTGAAAATATTAAATTAGAAAAAAACTAATCACTACCAATATTGATATCCAAAATTATCATTTTTACAGTCTAAGCAATATATTTKATTATTGACAAAAGAAAAGTGAACATTCCTAATTGTTTTTTCAGCAGCGAATGCAAAAAATTCATTAGGAAATTTTGAAAAAATACAATTGAAGATTGGATAATCAAGTTAATAAATTAAAATAAGTTTCTATATGAAATTATCTGTTGCATTATGTACTTATAATGGAGAAAAATATATTAAAAAGCAGTTAGACAGTATTTTTAATCAAACCATCCAAGTTGATGAAATCAACATTTGTGATGATGGCTCAAATGACAATACCATTGAAATTATTACTCAAATACAAAAAAAGTACCCATCAATAATAAATTTACATCAAAATACCAAAAATTTAGGTTGTTCTAAAAATTTTGAAAAAGCAATAAAATTGTGTCAAGGGGAGTTCATTTTTTTATCTGATCAAGATGACCTTTGGAGAAAAGATAAAATAGAAAAAACACTGACAATATTTGATCAAAATCCAGAAGCAGAAGGTGTTTTCTCTAATGCTGATTTAATTGATGAAAATGATGATCTAATTCCTTCTCTAACTATTTGGGATTCTGTATTTTTTTTAGAAAAAGAATTTCCAAAACCAATTGATTATTTCAATATAATTTCAAAAAACGGAAATATTGTAACAGGTGCAACCTTATGCATTCGAAAACAAGTAAAAGATTTCATGTTTTCTTTTACTGACAGCATAGTTTTACATGATGAAAAGATAGCTACTTTATTAATTTTAAGAGAATCTCTATATTATTCTACTGAAAATTTAATTTCCTATAGAATACATAATGAACAAAAAGTAGGAATGAAAAACATGAATAAAATCGAATCTAAAAATAATTTGAAAAGAATTATTCTTGATTTAGAAGAGCCATATACTTTTTTAGAATACAGGCATTTAATGAAAAAAAAGTATTTAAAATATCTTAACGCAAAAAAATACCAAACATTCTCAGTTTCTAAAATGGATATTAATTCTTTAATTAGTAAAAGTTTAGTTGAATATAATGACTTTAATCTTATTATAAAAAAGAAATTTTCAATTAAATACCATTTAACATCAATAATTGATAAATTGATAAACAAACGAAAACTTTAAATAAGAAAGTTTTCTACAACTTTCATAAAACAAGAATTTGTATCTTTTTTAATAATAAAACTTTTTTTTTAAAGTTATTCTTTTTACTTATTATAAGAATAGAGAAATAAGGTTTTAAAAATAAGACTACATTTGCATTTTTTCCCTAAAAAAATATTAAATATTAGCTAAACTTCAATATCTATGTGTATCCAATTTCGAATAATTTTTTTACTATTAATCAGCAATACTATACTTTCCCAAAATATCTCAGTAGGTTCTATAGATATGATTGAACAAAGAAGCAGAAACGAACAATTATTAGGCAACGGAAATCCTCTTATTTCACATACTTTAAGACCATTAGCTTTAGAACTTGCAGATACCACCCAAACAACTGAAATTGAATCCAAAAAATTCATTTCAAAAATTCTTCCAATTACATTAACGCAGCAATACAATACTTTTGCCCCTTATGGTTGGAATGATGGTTCTATGATTCCGGCCAAAGGATATCAAACATTTATCAGCGCTGGAATGTATGCACAATATGGAATTTTGAGTATGCAATTAAAACCAGAATATGTATATGCTCCCAATCCTAATTATGAAATTTTCCCTTTAACCGAATCAAGTGCTACCCGAATATCAAATGCCTATTATTTAAATTATACTGATATACCAGCTCCTTTTGGAGACAACCACTATAGTAAATTAAACTGGGGACAAAGTAACATTAAGGTTAATATAAACAAATTTTCCATTGGATTATCTACTGAGAACTTATGGTGGGGACCTGGAGTTAGGAACTCATTAATCATGAGTAATACTGCGCCAGGGTTTTTACATTTTACCTTAAATACTAGAAAACCTGTAGAAACCATAATAGGAAGCTTTGAAGGTCAAATCATCTCAGGAAAACTGGAAGGTTCGGGTTTAACCAGTCCAAAATCGCAGTTTATAATTGATGGTGTAGATTACGAAATACCTAAATCCAACGATTGGCGCTACATCAACGGTATTTCGATAAACTATCACCCTAAATGGGTGCCTGGGCTTTTTGTGGGATTGAACCGTGCTTTACAGGTATATCGCGATGATATGGGAAGCGGTTTTTCAGATTATATGCCAATTTTCACTCCATTTCAGAAAAATAATTTAAGTGGAGAAGATGCTAAAAGCAGAGATCAAGTAGCTTCTCTCTTTTTTAGATGGGCAATGAAAGAATCCAAATTCGAATTTTATGGTGAAAGCGGCTGGAACGACCATTCCTCAAATATTTGGGACTTATTTGATTCACCAGAGCATTCCAGAGCCAATCTTTTTGGATTCAATAAACTATTTATGCTTAACAAATATAAAAACAAGTATTTAAAAGTAAATTTTGAATCAACCCATTTGGAACAAAGCGCCGATCGCATTGTAAGACCTGCAGGTGCTTGGTATATGCATGGTATTATACTTCATGGATATACTAATCAAGGTCAAGTATTAGGAGCTGGAATTGGACCAGGAAGCAATTTACAAACATTAGATTTCAGTGTTTGGGAAAAGGACAAAGTATGGGGAATTCAAATTGAACGCTATGCTCATAATATGGATTTTTATTATGATGCCTATACTGACTCTTCCCAAAAATGGGTTGATTTAAGATTAAACACTTATGCATACCGTAAATTTGGCAACTTCGGTATCCAGACAAAACTTAACTTTGCCCACATGAGAAACTTTCAATATCAATACCACGATGAGAAACTCAACGTGCAATTTCAAATTTCATTACAATATCACTTATAAACTGTAAATTACTCCCATAAAAAGATTTTTTTCACTTCATTAAAAACAGCATATTATGAAATTATCTGTTGCCGTGTGTACATATAATGGAGAGAAATTCATTAAAGAACAACTAGAAAGTATTTTAAACCAAACCATTGCAATTGACGAAATAATCATTTGTGATGACGGCTCCAATGACAAAACCATTCAAATCATAGAGCTATTAAAATTAAAATATCCTAATAAAATTTCTTTATTTAAAAATCAGGTTACTTTAGGAAGTAATAAAAATTTTGAAAAAGCAATTACAATATGCTCAGGTGATTACATATTTCTAAGTGATCAAGATGATATTTGGAAAAACAATAAAGCAGAAAAAATCATTAATTGTTTTGAAACAAACCCATCACTAGAAGGCGTTTTTTCGAATGGTGATTTAATTAATGATAAAAGTGAAAACTTTACTAAAATTAGCCTTTGGAATTCCGTCTATTTTATGGAAGACCAATTAAAAAAAACAATTGATTTATTCTGCCTCATTGGATCCAATAGAAATATGGTAACTGGAGCTGCTCTTTGTTTTAAAAAAGAAGTGAAAAATTTAATTTTACCCATTCCTCACGGGAAAAAATTCTCTCATGATGAATGGATATCAATTATCATTGCTTCTCAAAATAAATTAGGCTATGTGACTGATAAATTAATTTCATACAGAATTCATTCTGAGCAGCAAATTGGCGTAAAATGCAGCTTCCAAAAAAATATAGTCAAAAAACATCTGAGATTCAGTAATTATATATTAGGGAATACTGTCCCGGAATCATATCAGGATTTCAAACAGTTAGCCAAAATTCACTACCGAAATTATTTAAAATATAAGAACGTAGCCGATAGTATTCACCATGGCTTTCATTTGGATTTTAAAGCAATTTCATTAGCTAATTTAGAGTTATTTATAAAATATAACGATTCTCAAAAAAAAGACAATCCTATTCTTTATGCTTTTAACAGCATAATAGACAAGATAAGAGGAAAAAGACAATTAAATTAAAACAAAATGGATATCAATCAAGAAATAATCAACGCATTCGAAGTGATAAAAGAAGGCGGAATCATTCTTTATCCTACTGATACTGTATGGGGAATTGGCTGTGACGCAACCAATCCTGAGGCCGTTGCTAAAATATACAAACTCAAACAGCGAGCCGAAACTCAAAGCATGATTTGCCTGATGAATGGCGAAAAAATGATTTACAATGTTTTCAAAGAAGTTCCTGAAGTAGCTTGGCAAATTATGGATTTGTCCGAAAATCCAACTACACTAGTTTTAGATAAGCCCCGAAATGTAGCTCCCAATTTAATTGCAACCGATAATACTTTGGCCATTCGCATCGTCAAAGAACCTTTTTGTTTTAAATTAATGGAACGCATGAAAAAACCATTAGTATCGACGTCGGCAAATATCTCTGGCCAGCCTACACCAAAAAGTTTCAAAGAAATTAGCCCTGAAATTATAAAAGGCGTTGACTATGTTGTAAATTTGCACCACGATAAAATTGCAGGAAAACCATCCACAATCATTAAATTGACTAATGATTCTCAGGTAAAAGTGATTCGCAAATAATTTAATTAGCCACGAATTCACAAATTTCTTTTAAATAAACATGCTTTCATGACACAAATTATTCACAAAGACGAAAGTTTTCAAATTATGGGAATTCTATTTGAAGTTCATAATAATTTGGGTGGAGGTTTTTCTGAGATTGTATATAAAGATGCGTTGGAATATGAATTTAAAAAACTAAATATTCCTTTCGAAAGAGAAAAGGAATATACTGTTCAATATAAAGACATTATATTAAATCATAAATTCTATGCTGATTTTGTGGTCTATAATACAATTGTTTTAGAACTAAAATCTTGCGAAAAATTAGACTCAAAACATATTGCACAATGCATTAACTACCTAAAAGTATCATCAAACAAACTAGCGATTTTAGCCAATTTCAATAATAAATCACTTGAATACAAAAGAATTGTTTTGTAAAAGTCAAGAATAAATTTGTGCCATTCAAAAAAGAAAATATTAAATTTTAATTCGTGAATTCGTGGCAAAAAAAATATGAACTACAAAGAAGCCTTAAACAATAAAATATTCGAAGTTATTTCGCAAGCATCCCAAGAACTTAATGTCGAAAGTTATGTTATTGGCGGTTTTGTGCGTGACTTACTTTTAAAAAGAGATTTTAAGAAAGACATTGATGTTGTCGCCGTTGGGAGCGGAATTGAATTGGCATTAAAAGTATCTGATTTACTTCCTAAAAAGCCAAAAGTACAGGTTTTTAAAACCTATGGCACCGCAATGCTGCGTTTTGAGGAAACCGAAATTGAATTTGTGGGCGCTCGAAAAGAATCCTACAATCTCGACAGCAGAAACCCTATTGTAGAAGACGGAACGCTTGAAGACGACCAAAACAGACGTGATTTCACCATAAATGCATTAGCATTATCCTTAAGTTCCAATAATTTTGGAGAGCTTTCGGATCCATTCAATGGTATTTCCGACTTGGAAAACAAAATCATAAAAACCCCTCTTGATCCAGACATCACTTTTTCTGATGATCCTTTGCGTATGCTTAGAGGAATTCGGTTTGCTACTCAATTGGGTTTTGAAATAGACCAAAATTCATTGGACTCCATTACCAAAAATGCCGAACGCATCAAAATTATTTCCGGAGAACGCATTGTAGAAGAATTGAATAAAATCCTTTCAACAGATAAGCCTTCCGTTGGATTTTTGTTATTGTTCAAAACTGGGCTTTTGGACATCATTCTTCCAGAGCTAACTGCTTTAAACCAAGTCGAAGAAATAGAAGGCCACACACACAAGAATAACTTTTACCATACTCTTGAGGTTGTGGATAACATTTGTCCAAACACAGACGATATTTGGCTGCGCTGGTCTGCTTTATTGCATGATATTGGAAAAGCGCCAACCAAACGCTTCGACAAAAAACAAGGCTGGACTTTTCACGGACACGAATTCCTTGGCGGAAAAATGGCTAAAAAAATATTTGAACGCCTGCACATGCCATTGAACCACAAAATGAAATTTGTCCAAAAAATGGTTATCATGAGTTCTCGTCCAATCGTTTTGGCTCAAGATATTGTAACCGATTCGGCTGTACGTCGCCTAGTTTTTGATGCTGGCGAAGATGTGGAAAATCTAATGACGCTCTGTGAAGCCGATATCACAACCAAAAACCCTAATAAATTCAGGAAATACCATAGCAATTTTGAAATTGTCCGCAAAAAAATTGTGGAAGTAGAAGAACGCGATCACATTCGCAATTTCCAACCGCCTATTTCTGGCGAGGAAATTATGGAAATCTTTGACTTAAAGCCTTCCCGCGAAATTGGTATGCTAAAAGAAGCAATCAAAGAAGCAATCTTGGAAGGTGAAATCGCCAATGATTATAATGCTGCTTATGAATTTATGATGAAAAGAGCAGAGAAGTTGGGATTGAAAAAAGCGGAAAAATAACAGAAAAAGATTAACATATTTAAAAATGAAAAATAACAAATCCGTAATTATCTGGCTGCTTTCAGGTTGCTTTTTAGTGTTTGTAATGGTTGTAGTGGGTGGCATCACCCGATTGACAAATTCTGGTTTATCCATGACTGATTGGCATTTGGTAACCGACACCCTTCCTCCTCTTACTGAAGCCAAATGGCAGGAAGCTTTCGACCAATACAAACAATTTCCTGAATACCAAAAAATCAACATCCACAATGATTTCACCCTGTCCGACTATAAGTTTATCTATTTTTGGGAATGGTTTCACCGCTTCATTGGACGAATTATCGGTTTAGTTTTCATTGTTCCGTTCTTTTATTTCTTACTGAAGAAAAAAATTGACAAAGCCACACTTAACAAATGTTTTATCCTTTTAGGAATGGGAGCTTTGCAGGGCTTTTTTGGATGGTTTATGGTAAAAAGCGGTTTAGTCGATAATCCCGATGTAAGCCATTTTCGCCTCTCATTACACCTTACATTCGCCTTTATCACTTTTGCATATACACTTTGGGTTGCATTAGATTTAATCTATCCAGATAAAAAAGATGCCATTGTCCCATTGCAAAAAATAGCCCGATTCGCATTAGCCTTTTTACTTCTGCAAATCATATACGGAGGTTTCGTAGCAGGACTAAATGCAGGCTTAATCCACAATCACTGGCCAATGATGAGCGACGGGCAGTTCATTCACGACAGTGTATTTATTGAGCAAAAAACGTTGCTTTTAAATCTTACCGAAGGGAAAAGCGGCGTTCAGTTAGTGCATAGAACATTAGCTTATGTAGTAGTAGGACTCATTTTATTCCTATACTTTAAAAGTAAAAAATACGGCCTTGACGCGCAACAGCAAAAAGGATTAAACGCTTTGATTCTAATTGTTTTTCTGCAATTCACTTTAGGCGTTTTCACACTTTTATATAGCGTTCCGCTGTGGTTAGGCTTAACACATCAAATCGTTGCTTTCTTTCTATTAACAGCAATGACTTACACCTTGCACCGATTGAGCAAATAGAAAATGTGGTTATAAATTTTAGCTCTATTATTTACTTTAGAAGCAATAACACCAAGCATTTCCAGTAAACATGGTACCCTCTATCCGTTACAAACGAAGTTCACTGAACACCCTTAAAATAAAAATTAAATGAAAAAATATTTTTATTTTTAAAGAAAAAACAAAAACGTTTTCTGCTTTATCGGAGGTAGAAGAAAACTATATTACTTCTTTGCCATCAGCTACAATTGGAGCAAAATTAAGCTCATAACAAAAACGCTTTTAGATATATATTAACTCTTATGAAGAGCTATTTCCAAAAGCGTTTGATGCCATTTCAAATTACAATTTAGCAAGATCCTCAAAATAACATTACTTTTGCAGTCTGGCTATATTGTCACATCTCATTGTTTTCAACTAAAAAAATGACTAAACTCGCTACACAAAATCAATTTCTCGACTTATCCGATTATGGCAGGCCGTTTGCGAGATATTTTGCAGATCAATTAAAAAATACTCGTTTTACCCCCATACACATAACGCTTATTTTTGGCGTTTCGGGGCTAATTGCGGTTTATTGCATCTTACAAAAACATTACTATTTAGCCTCTTTTTTTATCATTTTAAAATCAATAATTGATGCTGTTGACGGTGAACTCGCTCGTGCAAAAAACACGCCGTCTTATACCGGAAGATACCTCGATAGCATATTTGATATTATCCTGAATTTTTTGATTTTGATGTCCATTTGCTATGTCTCCAAAACTACATTTTGGATTACAATTTTAGCATTTATTGGAATACAATTACAAGGAACCCTGTATAATTATTACTATGTAATTCTAAGGCATAAATTAGATGGAGGAGACACAACCAGTAAAATTTTCGAAGACAAATCACCTTCTGCATTACCAGGTGAAAGTCAAAAAATTGTAGATATTTTTTTCCTGATATATACTTTCGTTTACGGAATCTTTGATACAATCATACATCGTTTGGACAAAGGAGCTCATAAAGTAAAATCTTTGCCAAACTGGTTTATGACACTTGTTTCGCTGTATGGATTAGGTTTTCAGCTATTATTAATTGCAATACTATTGCCTTTGGGCTGGATAGAAATGATTGCTCCATTTTTCATTTCTTATTCGATATTAATTTTTATTCTAATAGGGATTAGGAAAAATTATTTAACCTAAAAAGAGTTTTTTTACCACTTTTTTGCTCAAAAAACGTCATAAATAAAATCTATACACAAAGTTTAAACAACACAAATTCAGTATTTTAAAATAAATTATATAAATAATAATTTTAAGTCATTTTCAGCCGATCCAATTTTTGAAATCTGAAACCTTTTCCCGGCTTACAATCACCTCATCTTCTCTAAAAGTAGGCAAGATAATCCTTAATCTGGAGTTGCTGTACACTGTAATTTCCTTTATGGCCTTAAGTGGAATAATGAATTTTCGACTGATCCTATAAAATTCCGAAGTGTCTAATTCCTGATCCAAAACTTCCAAAGTTGAATCCAATAAATAATTTCTGTTATCGAAAGTATGAATGTAAGTTCCTTTATTTTCACTAAAAAAACATTCAATTTCATCMGTGGAAATGACCTTGAGGTGCTGTCCTATTTTGACTGTGAATCTTTTTTTAAATACTTTTTCAAAAGGGTTTGAAAACATTTTTCGGATCTGTTCAAAATCCAATTGCATAGGCTGATTTTCATTTGTTTTTGAAATCTGGAAACGGTCTTTAAATTTCAAAACTGCTGTCTCCAAATCATCCTCATCAATCGGTTTCAAAAGGTAATCGATACTGTTTAATTTGAATGCTTTTAGTGCATATTCATCATAAGCCGTCGTGAAAATTACAGCACTTTTTATATTTATTTTTTCGAATATCTCGAAGGACAAACCATCGGATAATTGTATGTCTAAAAAGATTAAATCTGGGTGCTCATTTTTTGAAAACCAGTCAATTGATTCTTCTACAGAATGCAGCATCACTTCCGTCTGAATATTAATTTTTTCCAGTTTGCGCTGTAGTAATCTCGCCGCCGGTTTTTCGTCTTCTATTATTAGTGTGGTCATTTTTTAGGTTAGAAGTTATAGGTTATAAATTAAAAAAAAGAGAATAGATTGTGGTGATTGTAATTTAGACTTTTAAAACATTTAAGCCCTTAAACTCATATTACAAAACTCTTTCTCACTCCCACTTATGATTTTTGTCTTTATCCATCAACTCTTTAATTTTCCTTTCCTCCCAGTCGGCACTAAAAAATATGTTTCTGCCAAAAACTGATAATCCATGCGCCAGCAGTCCTATTCCCCAAAAGAAAGCTGTCGCAAAAGTTTCCCATTTAAAAAAAACTTCGCTCCCTATTACACTTCTATTAAATGTGGATATAATTATAAACGCATTTACAAGTACATAAACTAACGCATGAATGTAAAAGCCTTTGACCCGTTTCACCCGTTTATAAGCCAATTCATATCTCATATCTGGATTGAAATTTTCATCCTGAAAATTTTCAAATAATTGTTTTCTATATCTTCCCATCGTTTTTTGTTATTATTATTAAACAGAAATTAAGATTCTAATTTACTAAGCTCTAAGATTAAAAAAAGATTCTCAGAAACTTAAAATTTCAGCAACTCTATTCCCACTTATTTGTTACTGGTTTTTCTTTTTCCATTAATTCTTTAACTTTCCCGCTTTCCCATTCTTTATTAAAAAACGGTGCAAAATTAAAAACCTCAAGTCCGTGTAAAACAATTGCCATTCCCCAGCCTAACAAGCTAAACCAAAAATACAAAAAGCCCGGTGAAGTCATAAGGTTAACAACTATTATAATTGGGGTACAAAGAAGATAAACCGTCAAATGCTGATAAAATTTTTTAATTTTTTCTACTCTTTTTTGAGCTCGATAATAACGTTCTTCTTCAATATAATTTGTTTCCATTTGCTGTTCTGTAAAGTTATTATTCCCATGTTTTTTTTGCCTGATCTTCTTTTTCCATAAATTCCTTCACTTTTCGTTCTTCCCAGTCTCTGCCAAAAAATGGCAGCCAATTAAACACTTTTAATCCGTGAAAGACCACACCTGCACCCCACCACAACAAAGGCCAGTAAAACCATAAATGATTCGGAGTCGTAATTAAATTTATTGCAATCAAAAGGATATTTACCATAATGTAGGATCTCAAGTTCTCATAAAAACCTTTAATTTCCTCCATTCTTTTTCTCGCTATGCCATAACGCTCTTCTTCTGTATATTGAGTTCTCATTTTCAGCTGTTATATTAAGTTACTCCCAAGTTTTTTTTATCTGTTCTTCTTTTTCCATGAATTTTTTAATTTTTCGCTCTTCCCATTCCTTATTAAAAAATGGTGAATAGTTAAAAACTTTTAATCCGTGAAAAAAAACTCCAATTCCCCATCCCAGTAAAGGCCAAAAGAACCATAAATACTCTGGCGATGTTGTTAAATTCAACACCATCAAAAAGCAGTTCACCACAATATAAGAAATTAGGTTCCCATAAAAACCTTTAATCTCCTCTACTCTCTTTTTCGCTTTATAATAACGTTCCTCTTCTGTATATTCATTTTCCATGACTATTGAAATTTTAGATTTTAAAATTATAAAACCACACTAAAAAACTGAACCTTCCAACACTATTTCCAATTCTGTTTACTTTCTTCTTTGTTTAATATTTCCTGTATTTTTCTTTCCTCCCAGCTGCTTCCATATCCAAATATCTTAAAAGCATGCATAATCAAACCAAATCCCCAACCACAAGCAGAAAACCAAAACCAATGAAATTGCGGCATATAAGTAAGATTGACAAATATTATTATCGGAATCACGCAGCAATAGGAAATCAGGTTACCGTAAAATCCTTTAAGTTCTTCCACTCGTTTTTTGGCTCTATAATAAGCCCCATTTTCCATAGTATTAAAAGTTGTTTCCATAACACTGATTTGTTTCGTTAAAATTGGAATCTTAACTGTAAATGTTTTTTCATTCTGCTCTATCAAAACCTTTCTTCCAGTTATAATTCCGTAGCGGTCGACAATATTCTGTAATCCTACTCCCTGACGGCTTTGTATCACTTCTTTCTTTTGAAAATCATTTTGAACGGCCAAATAATCACTCTCTATAAATATTCTGATATGCAGCGGTCTTTGTTCGCTTACAACATTGTGTTTAACCGTGTTCTCCAATAAAAGCTGCAGTGAAAGCGGTACCACTTTGGCATCAGGATTTATAACTGTTTCCGGTAATTCATAAAAAAGACTGTTCTCAAAACGCATTTTCAAAAGATTCATATACGTTTTGGCAAAAGACAGCTCTTCAGCAACCGAAACCAATTCTTTGTCTTTTTGTTCCAATACATACCGGTAAATCTTAGACAAAGAAGTGGTAAACCGTTGCGCATTTTCAGGATTTTCCTCAATCAATGAACTCAAAACATTCAAGCTGTTAAAAAGAAAATGCGGGTCAATTTGGTTCTTTAAGGTCTCAAACTTTGCATTGGCGGTTCCGGCTATAATTCTCTGTTGGGTTACTTCGGTTTTGGAAGCCTGTTTCCATTTGACCATAAAGCTTCTGGCCTGCATAAAAGTCGAAACTCCCAAAGATAAAATGATGTAAAAAAGATGTACCCAAATCATTCTTTCGCTAAAAAAATTTCCTAAAGGCTGATTTTGAATAACCACAAAAACAATATAATTCACACCTAAAACTGCAGGAACTGTGTACAAAACTGTAACCACGATTCCAAAATATACTCTTAAGTTAGTTTGCTCCAGCCAATCCCATTTTTTATCTAAAAGAATATTAAGAAAGCCATTCCCAAAACCAAGCCCAAAAGAATAAAGACAGCTTAAACAGAACGTCAATAAAACATTTTTTATAGTTAAATCAGCACCCAGAAAAGCTGAAAATATTAATGTAAAAACCATAGAAATCTTGAAACACATAATCGTTCCGCTTCTCAAATTTCCAAATGTATTTCTATGATCTTTCATAAGTAAGCTTAAGGAGTTTATTTACAGTTTTTTTGCGATTCCAGAGCTCTTTCCAATCCCCATTTTGGAGAGAAAGAAGTTTCAGGTTTAAAAGTACCAAAAAGTTCAACAGCTTTATCAATCTGAGCACATAATGGTTTTGTATCAACACCTGTCCATTTTGCTCCTCCCAGCTGATAATCCGCTTCACCAAAAACAACTCTTGGATTGTTAGGGTCTATCGCCTTTCCTTTTGCGTAAGCTTCCATTACTTTAGCCGAGTATTTTTGTCCATTTGTCATCGGGTCTGCTACCACATAAGCTGTGTAGATTAATGCCTGCATTGCATATAGTTCGGCATTGTTTTGGTCTTTTATCATTTCAATGTCTAAAGCATCTTGTGCTTTTGTCAGCATCAAATCGAGTTTTGTTTTATCTTTCTCAGTAAAAGCTGCAGTTGTGTTTACCAAGGCAATATAATAGTTTGGGAGCCAGCTGTTTTTTTCAGCAGAAGCAATTCTTTCGAACATTGCCGATGCTTCTGTATTTTTTCCTTCTTTCCAAAGCCCAAAAGCTTTACCCATTCCTTGTTCAAATYGTGTTTGTGCAGATAATAAACTGCAGATAAAAAAAGCGATTGTAGTGATAATTTTAGTCATAATTTCTAGTTTTTTTTTATTAATTACTAAGTTTTTGAGATACTACTCTCTAATTTTTTTGATGATTGAAACGTTTATAAATTTATACTTCAAAAGTATTTCAGTTCTAGCGGATTTAAAATTTAAAACTGCTCAACTGTAGATTTTTGAGGATGAATTGTTTTTTTTAAGCTTTTGAGTCTCTAAGTTATTCTTAAACAATTAAACCCATTTCTAAAGGTTCTTTAGCTGATTATCGTTTTTATTGTCACTGATTGTCCAGAAGAAACCAACGAAAAAGAATCTGTCTGCGGTTGGTGTAACGGCTTGCCTGTTATAAACTCCGTTTGCATCAGGTAATTTGGCATAATCGTATCCAAAAACATTTTGGCTTCCTAAAATATTTGAAACTGAAAAATAAAGAATTTTTTGTGTTGTCAATAAATATGCCCAGTTAAAACTCAAACTGTTATATGATTTTGTTTTTCCGTTCATGAATTTCGTTTCATTTGGATTATTATACGGTCTTCCTGTGCTGAAACTATTCGTGAACCCGATTTGTGATTTCCAGTCGGTGATGAAATATTTAGTCACTACAGACAAACTGTGATCTGCTATAAAACTTGGAGTTGCCATAGTCGGGAAATTTTTATAATCCCTTTCCGAATCGATATAAGAATAAGATATCCAATACTCTAAGTTTTTATACAAATTGCTGTCTCTCCAAAATAAATCCAATCCTTTTGCATAACCAGAACCATTATTACTGAAAAATGAATTATACTGAATGTCTTTCGTATCATATTGAACCAAATTGCTGTAATCTTTATAATAAGCTTCGGCTCTAAAAGTCTGTCCAGGTTTAGTAAATTGGTAATTCAAAATATAATGTCTTGCCTTTTCGCTCTCAAACTGATGGTATTTTGAATATTTGATGTAATCCGCCACAGGAGTTTGAGTAAAATCGCCATAAGCAAAAGAAAACTGACTGCTTTTTGAAACTTTATAGGCAATCGAGGCTCTTGGAGCAATATTGGTTTCCTCTAATAAACTATTATTTGAAAGTCGTAAACCAACCTTTAAAGCTAAATACTTAGAAAACAGAATATCACCTTCAGTATAAAAAGCGGCAATGTTCGAGTCGTAGCCATTTGAAGTTTTAAACGCAATATTGTCATCAAAATTTTCATTGAATTTTGTAATAAAGTAATCTGCTCCAAAAGACAATTTGAAATAATTTGAAACATTTTTTCGCAGCTTCAGTTTCAATTGCGCAGCATTTTCATCACTGTCAACATCATTTGCATTATACTTTACTTTATTAGTATTATAACCATAACTTATTCCAGAAATTAACTGCCAGCCTGTTCCAAAAGTTCCAGTGTAAGAAGCATTCAGATAGAAATTATTATTATTTAAATCAGTTCTGATTTTATCCTCGAAGTTTATATTTTTCTGATTCAAATCGAATTTCGATGAATCAAACGCAGCATATAATTTGAAGATTCCGTTTATAAAATGATAACGGTATACCGTTTCGCCGGATAATGACTGATACGGACTGTTCCAATCTACATTTTGAGGAATCAGTGCCTGATAAGGCGCAAGATTTATATAAGCAGTGTTTACGCTCAACGAACTTTTTTTCCATTTTTGCGTATTTCCTAAACCTAGCCCTACAGTCATAAAAGAAATATCAGTTTTATTTTGATCCGGTTCGTCTTGTGTATTCAAAAGCAGCACACTTGACAAAGCCTCACCATATTCAGCAGAATATCCTCCGGTAGAAAAAGCGATTCCGCTAAACAAAAAAGGAGAAAAGCGGCCACGTGTCGGCAAATTGTTAGTGGATGCTCCATAGGGCTGCGCTACCCGAATTCCGTCAACAAAAGTTTGGGTCTCGCTTGCTTCTCCCCCACGCACAAACAAACGGCCGTCTTCACCAACAGTTTGTGTTCCTGGCAAAGTCTGCAACGCTGCAATAATATTCCCTGCAGATCCTGCAGTAGTAACAATATCCAGTGGTTTAAGGACTGAAACTCTGGCTTTATTGCCAGATTCTAATGTCCCAGCCGTAACAACAACCGCATCAAGAGCATTTACATTTTCTCTTAATTTAACCGTTTGATTTTTAAAATTAGCAACATCTATTTCCTGTTTGTATGTATCATAAATTAAAAAACTCACTATCAGGAACTGATTCCCTTTTGCCGTTGTTTCAAAAGAAAATTCACCTGTTCCAGAACTTGTCGCCCCGTCATAAGTCCCTTCAATGTAAATACTGGCTCCTGCAATTGGTTTTCCTTTTTCATTGGTAATTTTGCCCGAAATAATGTTTTGTGAAAATAATGCTAAACTAAATAAAGAAGCTAATGCTAAAAAAATGGTTTTCATAAATATTGATTTTGATGAGGCAAATGTATTTTAACAGTTTTAGTTAAAAAACATTTAAAAACCCAATTGTAGAAATTCATGGATGAGTTGTAAATTACTTATTTGTATCTTGGCTATTGTTTAGAAATAATTAAAAAATACCGTTCGATGTAATTCTGTTTAAATAAAAAATGAATCACATAGGCACATAGATTTAATATCAAATCATTAAAAAATGAATAAAAATAGCACTATTTTTCACATAGATTGACTATGTAAAAAGTAAAACGTCTATCAAGCTCTTTTAAAACACCATAAATTCTATGTTTCTATGTGTTAAAATGCACCCAACAAATTAAAAAAACACAAATGAACATAAGCATTGCACAAATAAAACCAGTTAAAGGAGATATTCCGGCGAACATTGAAAAACACATTCAATTTATTGATCTTGCTGTTTCTCTAAAAGCTTCTTCTGTTTTTTTTCCTGAGCTTTCATTAACTGGGTATGAACCAGAACTTGCAAAGGAACTCGCTGTAGACCATAATGACAGCCGACTTGATAAATTACAGCAGATTAGTAACCGGAAAAAGATTACTATTGGGCTTGGAGTTCCTACCGTTCATCCAAAAGGAATCCGCATTAGTATGATTATTTTTCAGCCCGAAAAACCAAGGATCACGTATTCAAAACAACAGCTTCATGAAGATGAATTTCCGTATTTTGAAAGCGGAGATGAGCAAATTTTAATCACTATTGAAAATCAAAAGATTATACCGGCAATTTGTTTTGAAAGTTTACAAATCGATCATGCAGATAAAGCTGCTGAACTTGGAGGACAAATTTATATTGCCAGTGTTGCAAAATCACAAAATGGAATAAACAAAGCTTACGAACATTATCCTAAAGTGGCTAAAAAATACAAAATACCAGTTTTAATGTCAAATTGTATTGGCGAATGCGGCAATTTTATTAGCACAGGCTACAGTTCCATTTGGACAAAAGAAGGAAAACTAATCGCTCAATTAGAAAATCAGCATGAAGGCATTATCATTTTTAATACTGAGACAGAAAAAGTCACAAAACAAGTTATTTAGCTAAATCTATTTTTTATATCTTTAGAAAACAAACAGTTAAACAATACTACAATGTCAGAAAGCAAAAGAATTTCAAATCTGTATCAGTCCATTTACAATGGCAATCCGTGGCTTGAGGTCACTTTGGCAGACACTTTAAAAGATATAAATGCACAACAGGCATATAAGAAAATCAATCCCGATGTGAACACAATCTGGGAAATTGTCAATCACCTCATACAATGGAGAAGAAATATTTTGAGGCGCGTACAAGGAGAAGCAATCACCACTCCCGACCATAATTACTTTGTACCTGTTTTAGACCCATCTGAAGTGGCTTGGCATCAATCACTCCAGAATCTGGCGAAATCGCAGGAATCATGGAATACTTTTTTTGAGGGTTTTAACGACAAAGATTTCGAAAAAATATACGTCAACAACAATCACACCTATTACGAACATATCCACGGAATAATCCAGCATGATGTGTACCATCTTGGACAGATTGTTATTCTCAAAAAGTTAGTTTAATATACTAAAAAAAGAAATTTACATGAAGAAAAATATTCTCACTGTCCTATTTTTATGCATCGCAGCAATTGGATTTTCGCAGGAAACCGAATCTAAATATGACGAAAAACTAGCAAAATACCTAAACGCTGACGAACGCGGCATGAAGCAATACGTATTTTGCCTTTTGAAAACCGGAAGCAACACCACCGCAACTGCCGAAGAAAAAGACAATCTATTCAAAGGTCATATGGCGAATATTGGCCGATTGGCAAAAGAAGGAAAACTTGTCGTGGCCGGCCCTTTCATGAAAAACGACAGAAACTATCGGGGAATTTACATCTTTAATGTTACTACAATCGAAGACGCAAAAGCGCTCGTTGCCACTGATCCTGCTATACAATCAAACTTACTTGAAGCCGAATTGACTCCTTGGTACGGTACTGCAGCATTGCAGGAAATATTGAAGATTCACGAAAAAATAACGAAAAAATAGTTCTAGTTTTTTAATTTAAACCAAAGAATTCATTATCATTCAAGGAAGCACAAACTTTAAACTTAAAAATATGCCACATCTTTTAGCAACACTCAGAAATGTTCCTTTTGAAACCATAAAAGAAGTTTTGGAAAATGACAGAGCCTTTCATGCTTCGGAGGAAATGTATTTGGAACATATTTGGCAAAATGCCGACGATGAAAACGAAGTATTGTTCATTTTTAGAATCAATTCTATTGCCAACACAAAAAAACTTATTGAGAAGTTACATAACAAAGCATTAGAACAAGATCCAAATGCTAATTTACCTAATATGACATATCTAAAATGATTACATTAAACAAAATACACCATATAGCTTTAATTTGTTCGGATTACGCAAAATCAAAACATTTTTACACAGACGTTTTAGGATTGACCGTAATTCAGGAAATCTATCGTGAAGAACGAGAATCCTACAAACTTGATTTGGCTCTCAACGGAGATTACATCATCGAATTATTTTCATTTCCCAATCCGCCAAAACGCCCATCCAGACCAGAAGCCACAGGCTTAAGACATTTAGCTTTTGAGGTTTCAGATCTGGATGAAACAGTTGCTTTCCTAAACTCCAAAAATATCAAATCAGAACCCATTCGAATTGACGAAATGACTCAAAAACGCTTTACTTTTATCGCAGATCCTGATGAACTTCCCATTGAGTTTTATGAACTATAAATTTCCAATTCGATAATTTTAACATTTTAAATAACACCATTTTATCTTTAATTATGAATTTGAATGCCTAAATTTGCGAATCGCATAAAAAATGCGATTCAAAAAACTAAACTTCTGATGAATAAAACGGCGCAAATCAAAAAAAATCATCAATTCATAAAACTCCGAAAATTAGTTATCGTTTCCGTTTTAATAGGCTTTCTTTCAGCCTTTTTAGGAATTTCACTCAAAAAAATAACGGAGTATTACGAAGAAATCTTCTTTCATCAGGTTTCAGTTAATCCCCTTTTTTACATCTTATTTCCAGTTTTTGGCCTTTCGGTAATTTATTTTTTAAGACAATATCTTTTCAGAAAAAAAGAAAACAAAGGCATAAAAGAAGTTTTTGAAAGCACTCAGTCAGCATCAAAAAACTTACCCACTTACAAAATCCCATCACACTTTATAAATGGTTTACTAACTGTAATTTTTGGCGGTTCAACCGGAATTGAAGTATCAACGGTTGTTGCTTCGGCCACTATCGGTTCTGTAGCCCAACAAAAAGAAAATGTATTTCGCCAATACAAAACGGAGTTAATCTGCGCTGGAGTGGCTGCAGGAATCACTGCTTTGTTCAGCAGTCCTGTTGCTGGAATTTTATTTGCTGTCGAGGTTATCTCCAGAAAAGTAACCCGTGCTTTTATCATTTCAAATGTAATTGCGGTTTCCATTGCTTTTGGATTGCTTTCGATATTAAATGAAAAACCATTATTTACAGTTTCTATTACTACTTGGCATCTAAAAGCAATTCCTTATTTTATCCTTTTAGGAATTCTGGCAGGGATAAATTCGGTTTATCTTACAAGATGCGTGCTGTTTTTCAAATCCCAATTTTCAAAAATAGAAACCCATTATTACAAAATTATATTAGGTTCAGCAATTTTAAGCATTTCCTTATTTATTTTTCCGCAATTATATGGAGAGGGATATCACTCGATAAAAACAATTTTTGGCAATTCAGCCGAAATTCCGTTAACAATAACTTTGGCTCTGACTTTTATCGGAATCTTGATTCTCAAACCTATCGTAACTTCCATAACATTAGCCTCTGGCGGTGATGGAGGCGTATTTGCGCCCAGTCTTTTCATTGGTGCATTTTTAGGATTATTATTAGCTTCCGTTTTAAACACTTTTTTCAGCACACAGGTGATTCCGCTTAACTTCATGATTATCGGCATGGCCGCTGTCCTAAGCGCCAGTATTCACGCGCCTTTTACAGCCATTTTCTTGGTTTGCGGATTAACGAATGATTATACTTTATTCATCCCAATTTTGGCGGTTTGCCTAATTTCAAAATACACTGCAAAAATGATTTATCCATTTACGGTTTATTCCTACTCATCTAGTTTAGCAAAATAATATATTTTCCATGCCTGTTCAAAAAATAAAGCGAACGTACCGCAAAACGAAATACATCCTTTACAAAGAAACTTTAGTCGATTATAAAGAACAATTTTGGTCATTTTTAGGCTCGTTTGTCGGCATTGGAATTCTGGCATATATCCAGTCCATCCATTTCAAAGGAAACGATGCGGTGTATTTAATTGGTTCTTTCGGAGCTTCGAGCGTCTTGGTTTACGGCATCATCCAAAGTCCGTTTTCACAGCCCCGAAATCTCGTTGGAGGACATTTAATTTCAGCCTTAATAGGTGTTACCGTCCATAAATTAGTTCCCGATATTATTTGGATCGCTGCTCCCCTGGCCGTTTCCTTTGCTATAATTTTAATGCAGATCACTAAAACCCTGCATCCTCCGGGTGGAGCAACCGCGCTTATCGCCATCATCGGTTCCGACAAAATAAAAGCCTTAGGCTATATGTATGTGTTCTCGCCAGTGCTTATTGGCGTCCTTATTTTACTGCTCACGGCTTTAATCTTTAACAATATGACTCCAAGCCGAACCTATCCAAGCCATAGCACCTACCACAAACACTATCATAAAATCAGAAAAAGACTGAGCAGAAAATAGTAAATTCCATTTTAAACCGAGCTCAATTATTGCTTTTGGAGCAGAAAGATCTGTTTTTTTTGTGCCTGCATTGGTTCCGCTATCCGTTGCAATCTTATAAGCCGAACACCGGCTTATAAGGATTTTCACTGCTATCGGTGCTAAAGGGAAACATTTAGCATTTTTGCCATTATCCTAAAAATAGTCTCGCCCGAGATTCCTCAATAGGGATAAATTTCACGAAGATGCCCAAAGGAGACACAAAGATTCGCAAAGAAAAATTCTTGAGATTGACCTAAAAAACTTCGTGAAGCTTTGTATATTCTTCGCGTTCCTCTGTGAAATAAATTCTTTGCATCAATCAAATCAGCTCCCGTCAAAATCTTTTCAACAAATCCCAATTCATAAATTTAAAATCTAAAATTAAACTTTACATTTGCTCTTTCAAAAAACAAAGATTATGGTTTATAAATTCAGAGTCATTCTAGATGCCGAAGAAGACATTTTTAGAGACATAGCAATACTTGCTGAAGACACTTTAGAAGATTTACACAATGCTATTTTCAATTCATTTGGCTTTGACGGAATGGAAGTAGCCTCTTTTTATACTTGTGACGAAACTTGGAATCAAGAAGATGAAATTCCTATGTTTGATACAGGAGATGTTCCCGGTGAACAAAAAATCATGAGTGATTATAAGTTATCCGACATATTAGACGAACAAAATACCAAGATTATTTATGTTTACGATTTCATCAATATGTGGACTTTTCTAGTAGAATTGGCCGCAGTTGAAGAACAAGTTGTAGGGAATATTTACCCAGAAACTATATTCTCCCACGGAGAAATGCCAGACGAAGCCCTAGAAAAAAACTTTGAAGCCGATGATATGCACAACGACATCTACGGCGAATTTGAAGACGATTTGGACGAAGACGACCTAGACATGTTCGAAGGAGACGACAGCTTTGAAGACTATGGGTTTGAGGAGAATTGGAATTAGAACGAAACGACAATAAGAATCAAGAGCCAAGAGTAAAGACTTTAATTCTGTCTTTTTCTTGGCTCTTTCATCTATCATCTAAAAAACAAAAATAAATGATCAACCTGTACAACACGCACATTGAAACGTTATCCATACACCGTGTGGGAAACATGAGTCGCAACGAGCCTCTTTTTTTATCAGAAGAACCATTTAAATTGAACGATGAAATCGTGCCTTTGATGAAAGAGTTTTTCTTTAAGCCGTTTAAAGAAAAAGAAGAAAACTACTTTCAGTTTGCTCATGAAGTGGATTTGGACTACAATGACATGTTTAAATATGCTACCGAAATTTTCAGCAATCCAAATTCTTTGCATGAGGTTTCCAAAAAGATTACCAACCACCTTTTTGAGCAGTCCAACCACCCGCATATCAAAAATGGTGAGGTATATGTGACTTATTTGACCAATTTAAGCATTGACAATAATGTTGTGGATGCCATTGGTATTTTCAAAAGCGAAATCCAATCCGACTTTTTACAGTTTGAAGAAAAAGGAACGCAATTGGAAATGATTTTGCAGCACGGGGTAAGCTTAAACAAACTGGACAAAGGCTGTTTGATCTTTAATTATAAAAAAGAAGAAGGATACAAAATTCTTTCTGTTGACAGCAATCGTTATGATGCCAGATATTGGCTAGAACACTTCCTATCTGTTGATGCTTTTGAGGATGAAAATTTCATTACCAAAAAATACTTGAAATTTTGCCAAAACTTTGCCAAAGACGTTGTTTTCCCTGCCGAAGATAAAAAAGAAGAGGTAATGTTCATGAACCGTTCTGTGAATTATTTTGCAAAAAACGATCAATTTGAAGAAACTAATTTCTTAAATGAAGTACTTGATAATCCTGATTTGATTCCTGAATTTAAAAATTACAAAGTTGACAAAGGAGAGAAATATAGCATCGAAGATGTTACCTCTTTCCCAATTGCGAATGCTGCAGTAAGCGACGCAAGAAAATCAATCAAAAACGTAATCAACTTAGATACGCATATCCAAATCAAAATGGATTTTATCAATCCAGAAAGTGCTGAGAAATTTGTAGAAAAAGGCTGGGACGAAGAAAAACAAATGTATTATTATCTAGTTTATTTCAACAAAGAACAAAAATCCTAATTTTTTTGCTCTTGAAATAAGAGAAACTTCTAAATAGAAATTATAATTCATAATCCTCGACGGCTTAGGCAGTTGAGGATTATTTTTTTATAACAATAAATCATTCAGGCAAGACAAAAAAAACATTACTGTAAGATTTTGATTTCATTTAAATAAAAAAAGTGTTTTTTATCGGTTTTATTTGAAGAATAACAAAAAATAATTTATGTTTGTTAAAACATATATCCCCCACATTATGAGCTTCTTAGATTTAATGTCAAAATTTGTTGACAAAAAAACCGCATGTTCCATTTTTGGACATAAAATAGTGACTGTCAGAAACGTTACTAATCATTTTAAAGAATACAAATGCACAGTTTGTCAAATAGAATTAACAAACGATCTGCAGGATAAAAAAACATTTTTGACGCCGCGGTTAAAAGAAATAAATGAGACTTTATTAAATCATTATACAAGAAAGCATCTTTCTTCTATGTAATTTTTTCCGTTGTTAAAATCCCGGTTTGAATAAATTGGCGCTATTGAAGTTTCTGGTAACAAATTCAAAAGCGGCACTCAATACATTCCCCATCGATTTTGCATTTTTAAAATTCATGTCGTTTGTATAACGGTACAATTCCAGTTTTAACTGACTAAGATTTTCATCATTAGAAATAAAGTCATTACCCATAATTTTCATCAGAATCTTAATCCGGTTTTCAGCGGTATTGATTCTTTTGGCTAGAGCAGAACGCTCTTCATTTTTATATTGCTCAATAGATCTGTCTTGGAGTTTTTCTTTAACATTTTTAATCATAGGATAATTTTCCTTGAAAAATTGTGGCCGATACACTTTAAAATTTCCTTCAAAACATTGCTGATCAAAATCAATTGGTCTGATTTTATAGACCACCTGATCAAAATCGTGAATCGGGATCACTACATAATTATACGATCTCATATCGCCCAATAAACGAATCATACAGCGTTCGTTAAACTTTACAAATTCTTTTGCTATTTGAGCCTTTTCAGTTTCACTGCATTTATCCAATAGCGTCTGCATAAAAACATCGCCGGGGATTCCGGTAATATGCTCTTCGATCAAAGTATCTTTGAAAACTAAAAAATTAATTTTGTAGGGTGACAATAAATGCTCCAATTCCAATCCATACACTCTGGAAGCATCTGCCTTTTTGATATAAAAATAAGTATAATTGTCATTTAGAATGTTTCGCACTTTGATTCGGAATGGTTTTGAGTTTCCAAAAGTACAATAGTCAATTGCATCCACATTTAAGTACTGCAGAATATCGGTATTCCCGTCTGAATACAATAATGAATATACTTTCTTTAAATTTAAATCAATTTCATCCCTTTCAAATTCATTGTAATAAACCCTAATCCATAAAGTATCTTGGTCGTTTTTATCAAAAACATTAATTGAACCCGAAAACCGCAAAAGATCATCATAAATTATTGGTTCTTTTGATACAAGATCAAACCGTTCCAAGTAATTCAAAAGTGCATTATTGATAGGATAACAAGGTTTTTTAAAAAACATTAAGGGCTCGCTCATTTTGGATACATTTATTACAAATTTACATTAAAACCCTTGTATATTCAAGGCATGACGCTATAAAAATCATTAAAATTTGAATACAAAAAGCATAATTTCTAAAATAAACATATTATCTTATTCATCGGTAATTTTTGCGTGAGGGATTGAAGTGGAGCTCTTTTTATATTTAGCGATTTTTCTTCGCCAAATATAAAAAAGCGGGAACGGAAAGCCCGACCCGACTTTTTTGAGGGTCACGCACGCATGAACTTAAACGAACTAGTGAAATAAATCGAAATGTTGCTGTTTTAGAATTAAACAACAAAAAATCAACGGCATGAGTAACAAAAAACAAATTAGCTCGTCCTATACAAAAAACGATATACTTTGGAAACAATACTTTCAATTCAGAACCTCAACAAGCGTTATGGAGGCCTTCAAGCTTTAAAAAATGTTTCATTAGAAATAACAAAAGGCAATGTCTATGGTATTCTGGGGCCAAATGGAAGCGGAAAGTCAACCACTCTGGGCATTATTCTTAATGTAGTAAACAAAACTTCGGGAGAATACAGTTGGTTTGGCGGTAATCTTCAAACGCACGAGGCTTTGAAGAAAGTGGGAGCTATTATTGAAAGACCCAACTTTTATCCCTACATGACTGCTGAACAAAACCTGAAATTAGTTTGCAAAATAAAAAACATTGATTATTCCAAAGTTGATGAAAAGCTGGAATTAGTAGGTTTGACCGAAAGAAAAAACAGCAAATTTAGTACGTTCTCTTTGGGTATGAAACAGCGTTTAGCAATTGCTTCTGCCTTACTGAATGATCCTGAAATTTTAATTCTGGACGAACCAACAAACGGATTAGACCCACAAGGAATCCATCAAATTAGAGATATTATAAAACACATTGCTTCCAAAGGAACAACCATTTTATTGGCTTCCCACCTATTAGACGAAGTCGAAAAAGTATGTTCGCATGTATTGGTTTTAAGAAAAGGCCAGGTACTTTATTCTGGTCCTGTTGACGGCGTTTCGGCAAATGAGGGCTTCTTCGAACTGCAGGCTGATGATACCGAAAATTTAATCCGTGTTTTACACACACACCCTGCAATTGATAAAATTACAACTGCCGATGCTAAAGTTTTAGTGTATTTAAAAAGCAAATTAGAATCAAAAGATCTGAATCAGTATCTCTTTGCAAATAACATTTGCTTGAGTCTTTTGGTAAAACGCAAAAACAGCTTGGAAGAACAATTTTTAGAATTAACGAAGCAATAGCAAAAGTCAATTTCAATTTCAAAAAACAATAATAACGTGCTAAGTACTTTTGTACTAATCACTAAGTGCTATTCACTAATCACTCTCCAACATGAAACGATTACTCTCTATAGAATTACAAAAAATTTGGCTAAACAAAGCCAGCCGTGTATTGACTTTGACTTATTTTATACTGTTATCATTTATTGCTTTGATAGCCTCCATCAAATTTGAAATTGGGTCGCTTCATTTTCAGGTTGCCGAAATGGGTATTTTTAACTTTCCATACATCTGGCATTTCAATACCTATGCAGCAGCTGTCTTAAAACTCTTTTTGGCAATCGTAATTGTCTCGATGATGGCAAATGAATACAGTTATGGCACTTTAAAACAAAACCTGATTGATGGTTTGAGCAAAAAGGAATTCATACTTTCAAAATTTGTAACTATAGTTCTGTTTTCGCTATGTTCTACAGTTTTTGTTTTTATAATGACCTTAATTCTTGGCTATAGTTTTTCCTCTTATACAGAGCTAAGTATTGTTTTCTCCGATTTGGATTATCTTTTAGCTTTTTTTGTAAAACTGGTTGGTTTCTTCTCTTTCTGTTTGTTCTTGGGAATATTAGTAAAAAGATCTGCTTTTGCATTGGGCTTCCTTTTGGTTTGGAGCATAATAGAAGGAATTGCAAAAGCATTTTTGAACTTTCGTCTCTTCCCAGAAGGTAAAACCGCAGGTTACATCACCCAGTTTTTCCCTTTGGAAGCGATGTCAAACTTAATAGTAGAACCTATTTCCAGATTATCATTTATTAAATCAATTGGCACCCAAATGGGCGTTGAAAACATCAAAGATTACAGCGTTCACTTTTTTGATATTACAATCGTTTTAGGCTGGACAGCAATTTTTCTAATCCTATCTTATAGAATTTTAAAAAACAGAGATTTGTAGTATCTTTGTATACCATGAATTTTCCAAAATCATTAGTACTAGCTATTCTTTTGTTTAACTTGGATATTGCATATGCTCAAGTTATTACAGTAGATGACACCAAATCAGCTCAAGAATTAATTGAAAATGTTTTGGTAAAAAGTACTTGTGCCAATGTTTCTAATTTTAAAATTAATGGCGATACTTTTACTGCTGGACAAAACAGCTATGGTTATTTCAACGCCGGAAGCAGTAATTTCCCACTTAAAGAAGGCGTAATTTTATCTACTTCCAGCAGTAAAACTGCAATAGGTCCTTATGTAAGCAATCAAACTGGAGGCGGAAATAAATTATGGCTTGGTGATGCCGACCTTGATCAGGCATTGGGAACAAAAAGCGTAAATGCTACAGTGCTCGAATTTGATTTTGTACCCTTGACCAATTTTATCAGTTTCAATTATATTTTTGCTTCCAATGAATATCAGTCATATTTTCCTTGTGAATACTCAGATGGTTTTGCTTTTTTAATTAAAGAAGCAGGAAGCACTGACAATTATAAAAATATTGCAGTTATCCCAAACACTAGCATTCCTGTTTCTTCTAAGAATATTCATCCTATTATAAATTCGGTAATTGATTCACAAAATATTACCCACCCTGGCTGTAATTCAATTAACGAAACGTATTTTAATGGTTTTAACAACAGTACGAGTCCAGTCAATTATAGTGGCCAAACTATAAAACTGAATGCTCAGTCCGAAGTAACTGTCGGAAAAACCTATCATATAAAATTGGTAATTGCAGATGATGGCCCAGAATATTATGATTCAGCTGTTTTTCTGGAAGCGGGTAGTTTTTCTGCAAAAATGGATTTGGGATCAGACCGCACAGCTACAAACAACGATCCTATTTGTTTTGGCGAAAACTATATCATCAATACCAAACTATCTGCCAGTTATACATACGAATGGTACAAAGACGGTGCTATAAGTCCAATTCCAGGAGAAACAAAACCATCTCTTACTGTTACTGATACAGGAACTTATAAAGTAAAAGTCACTTTATCTCCTTCAGTTTGTACTGTCGAAGATGAAGTAAGAATTGAGTATGCTCCTCAAATTGTATTAAATAATGCTGCTTTATATCAATGTGATGATGATAATGACGGCATTACTGTTTTTGATTTAACCAAAATGGATAATCAGATTAAAAATAATAATCCAAAACTAACAAATTTGACTTATTATACTTCATTAGCAAATGCCCAAGCAAAAATTAACCCAATAGTAAATCCAGCCTCTTTTAAAAATACAACGATCAATCAAACATTATTTGCCCGTGTAAATAATGAATTTGGATGCGTCAATTATGCTCAGTTAGCTTTAGCAATATCCAATAACCCTATCGCTCCCCAAAATCCAATTGAAACTTGTGACACGGATGCAGTACAGGATGGAATAACTCAATTTGACTTAAACGCAAAAATTACTCCTCAAATCACTAATGGACTGCCTGCCGGCTTAACCGTCGAATATTACGCAACTCAAGCTGACGCTATTTTGCAAAAAAATCAATTACCCAATTTATTTACTAATACAGCTCCTAAACAGCAAATAATTTATGCCCGAATTGTAAACGGTACTGATTGTTACAAAATCACCCCAGAAACAATTATCGTTCATACATTTGAACCTCCAAATTTTGAAGAGACAGCATCTTTTTTATGTGATGGCTCTAGTGTGGTTTTAACTGTCGATAGCGGTTATGCTGACTATTTGTGGAGTAACGGAAACAAAACAAATACAACAGCTGTTACAGCTCCAGGTCAATATACAGTTACTGTTACAAATACAGAAAAATGTCAAAAGACCAAAGAATATATCGTAAAGCCTTCTGGAATTGCGACAATTACCGATGTAAAAGTTAATAATTTTGCTGGTGCCGAAAATATGGTTTCAATTCACTATATTGGCAATGGAAATTTTGAATTTTCATTAGACGGAAATTTTTATCAGGACAGCCCAATTTTCAATGGCTTGGAAGCAGGAACCTATTGGGCAGCTGCGAGAGACAAAAATGGTTGTGGCACATCCGCTTCATACAAAGTTTATGTACTTGATTACCCTCGTTTTTTTACTCCAAACAATGATGGTTACAATGATACTTGGAAAATAAAAAATTTAGATGTCTTTCCAAAATCTGTCATAACTATTTTTGATCGTTATGGAAAACTAATAAAACAGCTGGATCCTACTGGCAATGGCTGGAATGGCACATTTAATGGAAAAGAATTACCTGCTGATGATTATTGGTTTGTTATAAATTTTGATGATGGAAAAACAATGAAAGGACATTTCTCTTTAAAGAGGTAGATTAAAAATATTTATATCTGATGAAAAAAAAATTACACTTATTTTTTATTCTTTTAACTATAAACTGTTTTGCCCAATTTAGCAAAACCCACTACATTCCACCATTAGTCGCAGCTTCAGGATTAGCAGAAGACCATTATTTATACATATCAACACCTAGTCTCATAAATGTAAATTTTAAAATCATAGCCAATGGCGGCAATGTGATTTATGGAACTGTAAACAGCACTAATCCTTATCGGTATACTATTGGAACCGGTGATAATACCCAATTATTTACTCCAGCAACAATAACAGGGATTATAGCCAATAAAGGATATATAGTAGAAGCCGAAGATTTAATATATGTAAGCGTCAGGGTCAATTCCGGATTAATTAATGGAAATTACAACCACGCCGGAGGTTTGGTTTCTAAAGGAAATAGCGCACTGGGAACTACGTTTAGGCTAGGTGCAATGCTGAATCCTCTTCTTGATCCAACATTACTGAACTTTGCCTCAATACTTGCTACTGAAAACGGGACAAAAATTGTCATTTCAAATCTTCAAAACGGAACCAGGATTTTAAATAGACCAAGTGTTACTGGTCCAATTACTGTTACTCTTAATAAAAATGAAAGTTATGTCTTGGCTTTACAAAATTATTTTGATGATGGTCTCATTTCAAATAGTTCAAAAATAATTGGTGCATTAGTTCAATCAGACAAACCTGTTGTTGTAAACTCTGGTTCATTTGGAGGCAGTAACAGTAAAGAGGTAAGAATCCAAAATGGCGTTAGTCTGCCGGTAGGAAGAGATGTAGGTTTTGACCAAATTGTTCCCCTAGAAAAAACAGGAAAAGAATATATTTTTGTAAAAGGAATAGGAACAAATGAATTGGAACGTGTTTTATTGGTAGCCCATTCAGACCAAACGCAAATTTTTTTAAATGGAGACACAACAGTTCCAATTGCAACACTCAATAGTGGAGAATATCTTGCTCTAGACGGAAGCCAATACATAAATGGCAATATGTATATTACTTCAACCCAAAATTTATTTGCTTATCAAAGCATAGGAGGATCAACTTCTCCAGCCAATCAAAATTTATTTTTTGTACCTCCTATTAATTGTTCTACTCCCAATACAGTAGATAATATCCCAGAAATACAAGCTATCGGCAACACAACTCTAATGGGAGTTTTAAATATTGTAACCGAATCCGGAGCTACCGTTTTTTTAAACAACACCCTCATTACAGATTCCCCGGTTGCTATCACAGGGAATCCAAAATTTGTACGGTACATTATAAATAATTTATCTGGGAATATTGCTGTAAAATCAACTAAACAGGTATATGTTTCCTATTTTGGAACAAATGGCGCTGCAACTTACGGAGGTTATTATTCGGGTTTTGATCTAAAACCTGAAATCGCCTACAGCAAAATAGCACTTACCAGCTCCGCCTGTATTCCGAATGTTTCCTTGAAAATAAATACATTATCATCTTATGACACCTTTCAATGGTATAAAGATGATATTGCAATTCCTTCAGCTGCCAACAATACTTATACACCAGCTACACCTGGCTATTACCAAGTTAAAGGAAGCATATCCGGATGTTTAAGTGACGTGTACTCCGATAAAATTCCTGTCAGTGAATGTCCTTTAGACTCTGATAATGATGGAGCTAATAACAATATTGATATTGATTTAGACAACGATGGAATTTTAAATACCGTCGAAACTTATTTTTCATTAATAAACCAATCAAATCCCCTTGCTGGTACAGATTATACTGCAACAGCCACGGGAGATGGAACAATCTCCGGTAAACCAAATTTTGGTTTCATATCACAGCTTCCTGCTGGTAAAACTCAACAAAACACCTATACGATTAATTTCAACAGTAAAAGACAATTAACCTTTACCTATATATCTTTAGACGTACCGAATCCGCTTCCTTTGGGTGAATATATGAATAGTGACAGCGATTTTATTTTGAAAGTACCTGCCAATGAAACATTAACAATTTTAGATCCAAACGGCCAATTATTGATAGACACTAACTATGACGGTATTTATGAAAGCGGCGTTACACAGTTTTCCTCTTTCGAAATCCGTTTTCGTTTAAAAAGCGTAGCTACATTACCCTTATATACAGGAACTTTTAGCATTTCCACCGATTCATCAAACCAGCTGACTTTTATTCATCGCAATCTTTCCGAAACTAACCCAAATCAAAGCGCTTTCCAAATAAACACAAGAGAACAAGTTGATTCAGATAAGGATACAGTTCCCGATTTTCTTGATTTGGACAGTGATAATGACGGTATTCCCGACACTATTGAAGCACAAGGAAAAGGGTTTAAAACTTATTCCAGTATAGACACAAATAAAGATGGATTAGATAATGTTTTCGAACCGGGACTTCAGAAAATAAATACCGATAACGATGTCAACGGCACAGCATACTTTGTTACAGATGTTGTTGATCTTGACAGCGATAACGACGGAATTTACGATTTAACCGAATCTGGGAGTAATGCTCCAGATGCCAACAAAGATGGTGTCATCGATGGTCCGCCTGCTGCCTTCGGTCCAAATGGTTTATTCAATGCTATTGAAACAGCTCCCGAAAGCGGTAAATTGATTTACACGCTTGCTGATACTGATACAAAAGGTGATTTTAATTACATAGACTTAGACAGCGATGATGATTTATGCAGCGATGTCATTGAAGCTGGATTTACCGACTCCAATTTTGACGGACAGCTGGGAGCGAGTCCGATAACGGTAAACAGTAATGGAATTGTAAGTGGCACAACAGACGGTTATACAACACCAAATGGCAATTATATCATTGCAACTCCAATTCTTGTAACCAAACAGCCCGAAAATCAATCCAACTGTGAATTACAAAACGCCACTTTTAGTATTCAATCAAATGCTGATAAATTTCAATGGCAGTTATCAACTGACGGAGGAAGCAATTGGAGTCCATTAGTAAACAACGCTGTTTACTCAGGAACCAGCACAGCATCTTTAATTATTACCAAAGTGACTACTTTATTAAATGGTTACGAATACCGTGTCCTTTTAAGCAGAACCAATAACAGTTGTGGACTGACTTCTTCAAAAGCCACCTTATCTATTCTTAATTTACCCGTTGTAAACACACCTGTTTCTATTGTACAGTGTGATGATGACACAGACGGCATTTCTAATTTTAATATAACAGAGAAAAACAGCTTTATTTCTGCCAATTATGCTAATGAAACTTTTAGCTATTATACCACTTTGGCTGGTGCAAATACAAAAGATACAAATACACGTATTCCAAATCCAATTGCTTTTACGAGTACAAATAATACCGTTTGGGCAAGAGTAGAAAACTCAAATGGATGTTTTAGCGTTGCGGAGTTGAACCTAATTGTTTCCACTACACAAATCAACTCTTCGTTCAAAAAAATTATTGAAGTTTGTGATGATTTTATCGACACTGCAAATGATGATAAAGATGGTATAGCTACATTTGATTTTAGTGCTGCAGCTACAGATATTAAAAACTTACTGCCTTCGCCTTCCTCAAACTACACTATTAAATTCTATGCAAATGAAACCGATGCCTTAGCAGAAACTAATACTATTCAAAATCCATCCAATTATAGAAATACAACAGCAAACCAACAAGAAATTTGGGTACGGGTAGAAAGTAATTTAGATAATGCCTGTTTTGGGTTAGGTGCTTACATCACTCTTCTTGTAAACCCAAAACCCAATATTGACACCAACGACAATAAAGCAGAAAATCAATTAGTTTGTTCTAATTTACCAAATTTTTTTATCACTCTCGATGCCAGAATTATTGATGGCACACCAATTAGCAATTACAATTATATTTGGTCAAAAGATGGCATAACGATTCCTAACGAAAACAATTATACTCTTGATATCAATGAAGAAGGCAAATACGAAGTAACTGTACTCAACCAAAAAGGCTGCGACAGAACCCGAACAATTACAGTTACCGCTTCCGATATTGCCCATTTAAACTCTGTATCAATCTCAGATTTATCCGACTCTAATAGTGTAACTGCAAATATTTCGGGACAAGGTAATTACGGATACAGCCTTGATTTACCTAATGGCCCATTTCAGGAATCCAATTACTTCGATAATATTTCACCTGGAATTCATGATCTCTATATTAGCGACAAAAACGGATGCGGAACTATTAAAAAAACCATTGCTGTACTTGGTATCCCAAAGTTTTTCACTCCAAATAATGACGGTTATAATGATTACTGGAATATCAAAGGAGCAGATGAAACTTTCAATACTGGTGCACAAATTTTTATTTACGACCGATATGGTAAACTAATCAAACAAGTTGTATCCTCTGGCAGCGGTTGGGACGGAACTTACACAGGAAACCCAATGCCCGCCGACGATTATTGGTATACCATAAAACTGGAAGACGGACGCGAGGCCAAAGGACATTTTTCGCTAAAAAGATAATTAATCATTTTTTTAAATATCTAAATCAATAAAATAATCATGACAAAGTTTCTCATCATAGCCTTATTATCTATTTGCAGTTTGGGATTCGCTCAAAATTCAAGCCTTACCATCAATGTTTCGGGTTTAAAAAACACCGCTGGAATATTAACTGCTGAACTATACAGCTCTAAAGAAAAGTTTCTTAAAGCATATTATAAAAAAGGATCGGCTGCAATAAAATCAAATGCGTCTTCAGTAACTTTTTCTGATATTCCAAAAGGAGAATACACTGTTATGGTATATCATGATGAAAACAACAATGGCAAACTAGACAAAAACTTTATAGGAATGCCCAAAGAACCTGTTGCCTGTTCCAATAATGCCAAAGGATTCATGGGACCTCCAAAATATGAAGAGGCAAAATTCAAAATTACCTCTGATTCCAAAATTAACATCAAAATGAGTGATGCACATTAATCCAAAAAAAATCCCAAATTCCAGTGTTTAGGAATTTGGGACTTTTTAAATATTGAAATTTAAATCTTTTAGATTTTAAATCTTTTTCTGTCAGTTTCTGTCAAATAGATTTTTCTCAAACGTATAGATTTTGGAGTAACCTCTACGTATTCATCTTTTTGAATATACTCTAAAGCTTCCTCTAAAGAGAAAATAATTGGAGGGATAATTCTAGCTTTATCATCATTTCCAGACGAACGAACGTTAGATTGTTTTTTCTCTTTAGTTACGTTTACACACATATCATCACCACGAGAGTTTTCTCCAATTACCTGACCTTCGTAAATTTCGGCATTTGGTTCAACAAAAAACTTACCACGATCTTGCAATTTATCGATAGAATAAGGAATAGCTTTTCCTTTTTCCATAGAAATCAATGAACCTTTGTTACGTCCAGCAATTTCTCCTTTGTAAGGCTCATATCCTATAAAACGGTGTGCCATAATAGCCTCACCAGCAGTAGCAGTAAGCAATTGATTACGCAATCCAATAATTCCACGTGATGGAATATTAAATTTTACAATCATACGTTCACCTTTAGTTTCCATACTCAGCATTTCACCTTTACGCATAGTAACGAACTCAACAGCTCTACCTGAAAGAGTTTCTGGTAAATCGATTGTCAATTCTTCAATTGGCTCACATTTTTTACCATCAATTTCTTTGATGATAACTTGTGGCTGACCGATTTGCAACTCATACCCTTCTCTTCTCATTGTTTCAATAAGAACAGACAAGTGAAGTACACCACGACCGAAAACCATAAACTTATCAGCTGAATCAGTTTCACCCAATTTCATTGCTAAGTTTTTCTCTAATTCCTTTGTCAAACGCTCTCTAATATGACGAGAAGTTACAAATTTACCCTCTTTTCCAAAAAAAGGAGAATCGTTAATTGTAAACAACATACTCATTGTAGGCTCATCAATATCAATTGTTTTCAACGCTTCTGGGTTTTCAAAATCAGCGATAGTATCTCCAATTTCAAACCCTTCAACTCCAACAATCGCACAGATATCACCAGCAATTACTTCAAGCACTTTTTTACGTCCAAGACCTTCAAAAGTATGAAGCTCTTTAATTCTTGATTTCATTATTGTACCATCTCTTTTAACCAATGAGATTGGCATACCCTCTTTTAAAACTCCTCTTTCTAGACGACCAATAGCAATACGGCCTGTAAAAGCTGAGAAATCTAAAGATGTAATCAACATTTGTGGAGTTCCTTCAGATACTTTAGGAGCAGGTACATTTTCAACCACCATATCCAACAATGCTTCAACATTATCAGTTACGTTTTCCCAATGATCAGACATCCAGTTATTTTTAGCTGAACCATAAACGGTTGGGAAATCCAACTGCCATTCTTGAGCGCCCAATTCAAACATTAAGTCAAAAACTTTTTCATGAACTTCTTCAGGAGTACAGTTTTCTTTATCTACTTTATTGATTACAACACATGGTTTTAATCCTAAATCAATAGCTTTTTGCAATACAAAACGAGTTTGAGGCATTGGTCCCTCAAAAGCATCTACCAAAAGACAAACTCCATCAGCCATATTCAAAACACGCTCTACCTCACCGCCAAAATCGGCGTGACCTGGAGTATCAATAATATTAATTTTCGTACCTTTATATTGAACCGAAACATTCTTTGAAGTAATAGTAATACCTCTTTCGCGCTCTAGATCGTTGTTATCAAGGATTAAGTCACCTGTGTTTTCGTTGTCACGAAATAACTGACAGTGATACATAATTTTATCAACCAAAGTTGTTTTACCGTGATCGACGTGGGCAATAATTGCAATATTTCTAATAGCTTCCATCTGTGATTTTTAGGGTGCAAAGGTACACTTTATTTTGATATAAAAAATCTTTATGCAATAGTTTGCTATTTTGTTAACATATAGGCAATTAACTAAATACTAAACAAATAGTGTCAGAATTTATTTAAAATGAAGTTTTAAATTTTAACATTAAATTAATTATATTTGATTAATGAAAGACAGAGCCAATCAAACAACTTTAACTTATACACTCATTGCACTATTTATTGCTATTATTAGCTATAAATTAGCAAAACATTATTCCCTCTATTTAAATGCCTATACTTTTAGCTTTATTAAAGACATCTTTTTCATAATAACTACAGCTCTTCTTTTTAGATATATCTTATACAAAAACAGCAAAAGATACACAGAAATATACAAAAACCTCAAACATACCAACGGCAAACTAATAGAGTCTAACGAGAAATATGACATCGTTGCAAAAGCTACCAGCGATACAATTTGGGACTGGAAGATACCGGAAGACGATTTCACTTGGAACAAAGGAATCGAAGTAATATACGGTTACAATCAAAATCAAGTAACTAATAATTCCAAATGGTGGTTCGACAATATACATCCGGAAGACAGCATAAAAATGTCTATCAAACTCTATTCATTTCTTGAACAAAAGACTGAAAAATGGCAAGACCAGTACCGTTTTAAATGTGCAGACAATAAATACAAATATGTATTGGACAGAGGCTTTATTTTAAAAGACGAAAGCGGAAAAGCCATTCGGATGATCGGTGCCATTCAAGATATCACCAAACAAAAAGAGGAAGAAAACAGGCTAAAACTGCTTGAAACAGTCTTTACCGAAGCCCGCGATTCAATCATTATCACGCAAGCAACTTCTGATAACCACCAAATACCAAAAATAGTTTTTGCAAATCCTGCATTCAGCAAAATGTCAGGCTATGAACATTCCAAAATTATAGGAAAATCTCCTAATTTTTTCATGGGAAAAAATTCAGATCCCTGTCAAATCGAAAAACTAACACAAGCCATAAAAAACAGAGAAGAATGTTTTCTTGAAATTATACTCTATAAAAAAGACCATTCGGAATATTGGGTGAGCCTCTCATTCATTCCCGTATACAATCTGGAACAGGATCTGTCGCACTGGATTTCCATACAGAGAGACATCACTGAAGAAAAAAAATTAGAGAAAGAAAAAGAAATACTCATCCGGGAATTAACCCGTAACAATAAAGATTTAAAACAATTTTCATACATTACATCCCACAATTTAAGAGCTCCATTATCAAATTTAACAGGCTTATTAAATTTAATCGACCATGTCTTAATTGAGAATAAGGACTTAGAAGAAATCATAAACGGATTCAAAATATCCACTCACCTGCTAAATGAAACTGTCAATGATTTATCCAAAGCAATCACAATAAAAGACAGTCCCGCCATGCAAAATGAAGAATTGCTAATACAGGATATTTTCAAAAACATTCTCAGCCAGCTAAATTTAAGCATCGAAACGATAAAACCAAAACTAAACATCAGCTATGGAAACGTTACAAAAATAAATACTAATAAAGTCTATCTTGAAAGCATCTTACTCAACTTATTCACTAACTCTCTTAAGTTCAAATCAAAAAACAGAGATTTAATTATTGATATTGCCATTTCAGAAGCCGACCAAATAATTTCGATCAGTTTCAAAGATAATGGCATCGGAATAGACTTAAAAAGACACAAAAACAAAATATTTGGTCTCTATCAGAGATTTCACGATTACCCGGACAGTAAAGGGTTAGGGCTATTTTTAGTTAAGTCCCAAATAGAAACTATGGGCGGTACAATAGCTATTCGGAGTGAAGTCGAAAAAGGAACTGAATTCATACTAACGCTTAAATCTTTTTAAAATGTTAGACTTAATTATGTGCATCGATGACGACCCAATTACATTAATGCTATTTAAAAAAGTGGTACAAAGAGCTTCTTTTGCAAAAGAAATAATATACGCTTACAATGGTCAGGAAGCTATTGCATTTATTGACAATATCAAAAATGAAGACACAAAGCCCCAATTGCTCTTTTTAGACCTGAACATGCCAGTAATGGGAGGTTGGGAGTTTCTTGATTTATTTAATAACTCCAATTATTATCTTTCAAACAATACCAAAGTTATCATTTTAACTTCAACAATAGATCCCGAAGATATTAAAAAATCAAAATCATATCCTAATGTCATTGAATTCTTATCCAAACCCATCACAGTAGAAATGCTGCATTATTTAGAGTCAAGAATCTAATTACAATTCATCAAACATAGCCTCATAATTAAAAGAAATAAGGCATAAAAAAAAGCTCCTTAAAAAAGGAGCTTTTTTATATAAATTATATTACTTACAATTTAGCAACATGCTTAGTTAACTTAGACTTCAAGTTTGAAGCTTTGTTATCATGAATGATGTTTTTCTTTGCTAATTTATCAATCATTGATATTACACTTGACAATTTTGAAGTCGCATCAGCCTTATCAGTTGCAATTCTTAATGCTTTAATAGCATTACGAGTAGTTTTATGTTGGTATCTATTTAATACTCTTCTCTTTTCGTTACTTCTAATTCTTTTTAGAGCTGACTTATGATTTGCCATTGTGTTATCTTTTTATCTTAATTATTTCATTTTTTGTAGTCCGTAAGGGAATCGAACCCCTGTTACCAGAATGAAATTCTGGCGTCCTAACCCCTAGACGAACGGACCATTATCCCTCTAAGTTCTGGAATATTCTAGATCAAAAAAATTTGTAGTCCGTGGGGGAATCGAACCCCCCTTACCAGGATGAAAACCTGGCGTCCTAACCGATAGACGAACGGACCGTTGTTTTTTATTCTCAGAATTTTTTCAATCTAAATACTTCTTGTAGTCCGTGGGGGAATCGAACCCCCCTTACCAGGATGAAAACCTGGCGTCCTAACCGATAGACGAACGGACCCTACTTCTGTAATGCGGATGCAAAAATACAACTATTTTTGAGAAGCGCAATAGTAGAGGCAAAAAAAATTTATTTTTTTTAATATGCCTTCGCAAAAAGCACCCTTCCGACTGAAGGACTCCCAGTAAACACACAGCTTCCCGCCTGTTCTACTCTATCCAAAGGAATACATCTTATCGTTGCTTTTGTCAATTCTTTAATCTTCTCCTCGGTAGCCGCAGTTCCATCCCAATGTGCTGAAACAAAGCCTCCTTCACCTTCCAAAACCTCCTTAAATTCATCAAAACTATTTACTTCAGTAATATGAGTATTTCTATAATTTAATGCTTTTCCGAATAAATCTTTTTGAATTTGCTCCAATAAATCACTAATGTAAGTTGTGATTCCGTCTTTGGCCACTACTTCTTTTGTTAAAGTATCTCTTCTTGCTACTTCAAAAGTTCCGTTTTCTAAATCTTTTGGACCAACAGCAATTCGAACCGGAACTCCTTTTAATTCCCATTCAGCAAATTTAAATCCTGGTTTCTGAGTTGTTCTATTATCAAATTTCACAGAGATATTTAATTTTCTTAAAGCCATAACCAAAACATCCACTTCATTAGAAATCGCGTCTAATTGCTCATCACTCTTATATATAGGAACAATAACAACTTGGATCGGAGCCAAATTAGGCGGCAATACTAATCCCTGATCATCAGAATGAGTCATTACTAACGCTCCCATCAATCGTGTTGAAACTCCCCATGATGTCCCCCAAACATGTTCTTGCTTACCTTCGGCATTCGCAAACTTTACATCAAAAGCCTTAGCGAAATTTTGCCCTAAAAAATGTGAAGTCCCTGCCTGCAATGCTTTGCCATCCTGCATAAGGGCTTCAATACAATATGTTTCCTCAGCACCTGCAAAACGTTCTGTTTCTGTTTTCAATCCTTTTATAACGGGAATAGCCATGAAATTCTCAACAAAATCAGCATATACATTCATCATTTTCTCTGATTCTTCTATTGCTTCTGCTCTAGTTGCATGTGCTGTATGTCCTTCCTGCCATAAAAACTCAGCTGTTCTCAAGAACAAACGGGTTCTCATTTCCCAACGCACCACATTGGCCCATTGGTTTATTAACAAAGGTAAATCTCTATAGGATTGCACCCATCCTTTATATGTAGACCAAATAATAGCTTCACTTGTAGGACGTACAATTAATTCCTCTTCCAGTTTTGCATTTGGATCCACCATTAATTTCCCTGGTTTATCAGGATCATTCTTTAATCTGTAATGTGTAACTATAGCACATTCTTTTGCAAATCCTTCTGCATTTTTCTCTTCTGCCTCAAACATGCTTTTGGGAACAAATAAAGGAAAATAAGCATTTTGATGTCCTGTCTCTTTAAACATTCTATCAAGTTCAGCTTGCATTTTTTCCCATATAGCATACCCATAAGGTTTTATTACCATACAACCTCTAACCCCTGAATTCTCTGCTAAATCGGCCTTAACAACCAACTCATTGTACCATTTTGAATAATCTTCTGCTCTTGTTGTTAGGTTCTTGCTCATTTTGAATAATTTGGCATAATATTTGTTTCTTAATAATTTAACTAAATAATTACGCAAAACTAACTAATTTTGTATTGTCCAACAATAAAATAATCTGCCGAAATGAAAACAAATGCATTAATTACTCGGAAAACATCACTTAATTCCTTAATTGTATTTTTAGGCTTGATAATAACCTCCTGCGGTTCTTATCAAAACAGCTCCTATTATGATAGTGACGGTATTTATAGCACAAATGAGGGAAAAGTTGTTGTAAAAAATAATCAAGCCGCTCAATCTTCAGTTCAATATAAACAATATTTCAATTCATTACAAAACACCGGAGCATCTGACGAAATATTTACTGACGTAAACAGCTACAGCAGCGACTACAATACAGAAAACGATTCAATACAAGCGCCATCTACCGGATATGCTTCTTGGGGCAGTTCTCCTCAAGAAACCACTATAACAGTCTATCCAAACACTTCTTGGTATTTGGGCTATGGCTGGGGCTACCCATATTACGGCTATGGCTATGGTTACGGTTACCCATACTATGGTTATGGTTACCCATACTATGGATGGAGTTATCCTTATTATGGATGGGGTTACTCTGGGTACGGTTGTGGTTATCCTAACTACAGATATTCAGGTTATGGTTATGGTTACGGCCATGCTAATCCATATTCCTACAATTATAATTATAGCAGAAGAGGATCGTCTTACGGAGGAAACTACACCTATAACAGGACTAACGCTTACAACAACACAAGAAATAGTTTTACCAGCAGAAACAGTACTACTGGCAGAAACAGCATATACAATAACAATACCTACAATAGAAACAGCACTAATGATATAGTAAACAGAAGGGCTTCATCTTTTACAAACAGAAATGACTATACTAATTTTACAAACAGAAATAGCTATACTAATCCTGCTTCTAGAAATTACACACAAAATCAATCACAATACAGAAATAGCAATTACACACAAAGCAGAGCAAATACCTCAAATCAAACCACCCAAAGATCAAGCTACACTCCAAGTAACAACAGTTCATACAGAAGCAGCAGCAGCAATATGTCTAGCGGAGCTGGCAGAATGTCCAGTGGCGGTGGCAGTAGCAGTGGTAGTAGCAGTGGCGGAAGAATGGGTGGCGGAAGAAGATAAAAAACACTAATCAAAAAATTATAACTAACCTTAAGTTCAACCCCATGAAAAAGAACCTTTTGTTATTTTTAGCAGCAGGATTAACATTCTCTACAGTACACTCACAAGAAATGAAAGACGCGATGCGTTATGCTCAAAGCGAATTGCAAGGAACCGCTCGATTTACATCCATGAGCGGCGCTTTTGGAGCATTAGGAGGCGATTTATCATCCATAAATCTAAACCCTGCGGGATCAGCCGTTTTTAACAATAATCAATTTGCCGCGACAATGGGAAGTTATGATATTGATAATAACTCGAAATATTTTGGCGGTTCTACTTCATCTGGCCAGAATAATTTTGATATTAATCAAGCGGGAGGTGTTTTTGTTTTTAAGACTAGAGATCCTGATAATGATTTGAGAAAAATTTCTTTCTCTATTAATTATGAGAACACTAATAATTACGACAACTCATTATTCTCTGCAGGAGTAAATCCAATTCATTCTATAGACGAATATTTTTTAAGTTATGCCAATACCAACAATGTTTCGTTAGGACTTATAACAAATAATAATTATGCCGACCTAGATAATGGCCCACAACAAGCTTACCTAGGATACTACGGATTCGTTATAAATCCTGTTTCAGATACCGACTCTAATACTTTATACACTTCAAATGTTCGCTCAGGAGGAAATTATTATCAGGAAAACAGTGTTTACTCCAATGGACATAACGGAAAACTGATTTTTAACAGTGCTGTTCAGATTAAAGACTTCTTGTATATTGGATTAAACTTAAATTCTCATTTTACGGATTACGTTCAAAATTCGAATTTCTATGAATCCAACAACAATCCTTCAGATATAAATTATAAAATTAGTAATTTAAATTTTTCAAACAATCTTCATACTTACGGCTCAGGATTTTCGTTCCAAGCAGGAGCAATTGCAAAATTAACTAATGAAATACGTCTGGGTTTTGCTTATGAATCGCCAACATGGTACAATTTGAAAGATGAATTTTCACAAAGACTATCCGCTGTCAGCACCAACAATGCAAACTCATTACCGCCTGATGTAGTGGATCCTCTTACGACTAATTATTATGCACCTTATGATCTGCAGACTCCGGGCAGTCTGACTGGAAGTTTTTCTTATGTTTTTGGAAAAACGGGATTAATCAGTGTGGATTATAAATACAAAGATTATAGTCAAACTCAATTTGGCCCTGAAAACGACCCTTATTTTAGAGGTTTAAATAACACCATGCACAATGCCCTTGGAAGCTCAAACGAAGTAAGAGCTGGTGCCGAATACAGAATACAAAATTTAAAGCTGAGAGGCGGTTACCGATTTGAAGGAAGTCCTTATAATGACTCAGTAACAATAGGAGATTTGAACAGTTTTTCGGGTGGATTAGGTTATAGTTTCGGAGCTATAAAACTTGATTTTTCTTATGTTCATGCTCATTCTACATCTCAAGAACAGTTTTTCTCACAAGGATTTACAGAGAGAGCCAGAATTAATACGTATAAAAATAATTTTACTATGACTTTTACTTTTGAAATGTAAAATACACATAATGTAATAACAAAAACCACTTTTGAGATTGTTCAAAAGTGGTTTTGTTTTTTATACTAAGAATTTTAAGACTAGATATTACGAAACTTTTTTGGGAGATTTTTTTATAAAAACTAAACATCTTTAATCAGCCCCGATGGGAGCAAGTATCCTTTTATGCCGTCTCGTCCCAAAAGACGAGAGGTATAAAAGATACTGCAGACAGCGGGAGAAATGTTCTTAAAAAAATGAAATATACTGCTCCAAATCATTTTTATACAAACAAAACGTCCATTTTAAAAGGAAACAGACAGGGTTTCAGCAAAAAATTGTAATTTTGCAGATTCCTAAATTATCAGGAATATAATATTATGAGAACGAAGTCTTTAAAAAAGAACAAAATAAATGTAATCACCCTAGGGTGTTCTAAAAATGTATATGACAGTGAAGTGCTGATGGGACAGCTTAAAGCCAGTGGCAAAGATGTGACTCATGAGGCCAAAGCAGAGGATGAAGGGAATATTATCGTGATAAATACCTGTGGTTTTATTGATAATGCCAAGGCTGAATCGGTAAACATGATATTGGAATATGCTGATAAAAAAGAAAAAGGACTTGTAGACAAAGTTTTTGTAACCGGATGTTTATCTGAAAGATACAGGCCTGATTTAGAGAAAGAGATTCCAAATGTAGACCAATATTTTGGAACTACAGAATTGCCGGCTTTATTAAAAGCTTTGGGCGCCGATTATAAGCATGAATTACTAGGAGAACGCTTGACTACTACTCCAAAAAATTATGCCTATTTGAAAATTTCGGAAGGCTGTGACAGACCTTGCAGTTTTTGCGCCATTCCGTTAATGAGAGGAAAAAACGTTTCGCAGACTATTGAAAAACTAGTTAAAGAAGCTGAAGGATTAGCAAGAGACGGCGTAAAAGAATTGATTTTGATTGCTCAGGATTTAACCTATTATGGTCTTGACTTGTACAAAAAAAGAGCTCTTGGCGAATTATTGGAAGCTTTAGTAAAAGTTGAAGGCATTGAGTGGATTCGTCTGCACTACGCCTTTCCTACCGGATTTCCGATGGATGTGCTTGAAATCATGAAACGCGAACCTAAGATTTGTAATTATATTGATATTCCGCTACAGCACATTGCAGATTCTGTTTTGAAATCGATGCGACGCGGGACTACACAGGAAAAAACTACACAATTATTAAAAGACTTTAGGGCAGCGGTTCCTGGAATGGCTATCCGTACAACTTTGATTGTGGGTTATCCAGGAGAAACACAGGAAGATTTTAATATTTTGAAAGACTTTGTTCAGGAAATGAAGTTTGACAGAATGGGCTGTTTTGCCTATTCGCATGAAGAAAACACACACGCTTTTTTACTGGAAGATGATGTTCCTGCCGATGTAAAACAAGATCGTGCCAACGAAATTATGGAATTACAATCTCAAATTTCCTGGGATTTGAACCAAGAAAAAGTTGGAAAAACTTTCAGATGTATTATTGACAGAAAAGAAGGCGGTCATTTTGTAGGCAGAACCGAGTTTGACAGCCCTGATGTTGATAATGAAGTATTAATTGACGCTGCAAAACACTATGTAAAAACAGGTGATTTTGCAATGATCAAAATTATTGAAGCAACAGAATTTGATTTATACGGAGAACCAGTTTAAATTTTTTAATTTTCAACATTGTATTTTATGAAAACATTTAAAACAGCATTGTTAATAGCATTTTTACTTTTGTCAGCTAACACTATTTCGGCTCAATATAATAATGGTTACGGCGGCGGATACGGTGGCGGTTATGGCGGGAATGGTTATGGAAACGGCTACGGAAACGGCTATGGAAGATCCAACCAAATGAACCAAATGCAGGCCAGTCAGCCAAGTGCGCCAAAACCTGTACCTGTAGAGGAAACCGCTGGAAAAATAGTTGCCTATTATAAAAAAGAACTTAATCTGGACGCCCTTCAAGAGGTTGTTGTAAAAAATATTTACATCAAATCGTTAAAAAAAGAAGAAATTTTAATGAAAAAAGAAATTAACGATGATGATAAAAAAGAGGAGTTTAAAGTTCTAAGCGAAATGACTGAAATGGAAGTTAAAGAAATTTTAAACAAGGATCAAAAAGAGAAATTTAAGAATCTGATTGAGGAGAGAAACAGCAAAATGGAAGCTCGAAAACACTAAAACTCAAGATCAGATACTTTTGAAAATATTCCAAAATCATGACAAAAACCATTTACTGTCTCATTCTAGTCCTTTTAATCGCTTCGTGTGGCACAACAAACCCGCACAAATCAAGCGAAAAAGTCTATAATGAACAAATAAAATCCTTAAAAGAAACCATTGCCACAAAAGAAGCCATACCTCTAAAAAGCGAACCGTTTGTTGTCATTGACAGCATTGCTTATAGATACAATAACCAATTGCTCAATTATAAGGACACGCTTTCTAAAACTGATACTAAGATTTTACAAAACGGCATTGTCTCTGAATGGGTAGGTACGGTTAATTTCAATTTAAGAAAACCTAATTTTATTATTATCCATCATACTGCGCAAGACTCTGTTCAGCAAACTCTTAAAACTTTTACATTAAAACAAACCAATGTAAGCGCCCATTATGTGATTGCGAGAGACGGAAAAGTAATTCATATGCTTAATGATTATTTAAGAGCTTGGCATGCCGGGAATGGATCATGGGGTAAAAATACTGATATTAACTCCAGTTCTATTGGAATTGAATTGGACAATAATGGTACCGAGCCTTTTTCAGATTTACAAATCAATACCTTACTGGCTCTTTTGACCAAATTAAAAAAAGATTACAACATTCCTACACAAAACATAATCGGACATGCCGATATTGCACCTACAAGAAAGAAGGATCCAAGCGCTTTATTCCCTTGGAAACTTTTGGCTGTAAATGGTTTTGGCGTTTGGCCAGAAGATGAGCTTCCTTGTCCTCCGCCTGAATTCAATGTAAARCAAGGTTTGCAAGTGATAGGGTATAATACTGAAAATCTCTCTGCAGCTGTTATAGCTTTTAAACTTCATTTCATACAGACAGAAGTTAATGATATTTTGGACGAAAAAACAATTAGCACTATCTATTCAGTTTACAAAAAATAGAAATGTAATACCTTATAAAAAACGCTTTTTGATTTGACCAAAAAGCGTTTTTATGTTTATATTTATTAGGTTAAAAAAAAACGCATATTTATACCATTTAGAAATATTGAGCAAGAAAAGCATCAACCAAAATCATTTTTTGAATTATGCGATTTTAATGTCTTAAACAATGATCAAACCAAAAATATGGTTATCTTCTCCACACATGGGAGGTTCCGAACTTAGTTATGTACACGATGCTTTTGATTCAAATTGGATTGCTCCATTTGGAGCAAACATAACTGAATTCGAACATAATTTAGAAAAATATCTATCTAATGGAGTTTTTGTAACAGCGCTAAGTTCAGCCACTGCAGCTATTCATTTAGGATTGATACTCTTAGGTGTAAAATCTGGCGACGCAGTAATTTGTCAATCCTTGACATTCGCAGCATCAGCTAATCCTATTTTATATCAAGGAGCAATTCCCATTTTTATTGATAGTGAACAAGAAACCTGGAATCTTTGCCCCATAGCTTTAGAAAATGCTATTACGGATACAATTAACAAAGGTCAAATTCCAAAAGCAATAATCACGGTTCATTTGTATGGAGTTCCCTATAAAATAGATGAGATTAGAGCGGTAGCCAACAAATACAATATTCCAATCCTTGAAGACAGTGCCGAAGCTTTAGGAAGCAGCTACAAAGGACAAAAATGCGGTACTTTTGGGGATATCAGCGTTTTTTCATTTAATGGAAATAAAATTATAACAACCTCTGGTGGCGGAGCCATTGTAACTTCGAGCCAAAAACAAAAGAAAAAAATACAGTTCCTTGCCTCCCAAGCCAAAGACGAAGCACCGCATTACCAGCACAGCGAACTGGGTTTTAATTATCAGATGAGTAATATTTGTGCAGGTATTGGCCGCGGTCAAATGAAAGTCCTCGACGAACATATTTTACTGCGTAGAGCTATGCATGATTTTTATGTATCTCTTTTTGAAAATATTCCGGGAATTACCGTTTTTACAACAGAAAATCCAGACTATTTTTCCAATTATTGGCTTACTTCCATACTTGTAAATCCTGCTGAAACTAAAAACGGAATCGACAAAGAAACCATCCGATTGACTTTACTGGATTCTAATATAGAATGCAGACCTTTATGGAAGCCCATGCATCTTCAGCCATTATATAAAAATTATCCTTTTTATGGAGAAAAAATTGCCGAAACATTGTTTGAGAATGGACTGAGTCTGCCTTCAGGGTCTAATCTGACAGATTCTGACAAAGACCGTATCCGAACCTGCTTATTAAATTTATTAAGCTAATTACATTTTTTATACGTTGAAATAAAAAAGCTGCCAAAACCACAGAGGATTTTGACAGCCAAAAAAAAAATATCTTTTTATTGTTTTTTATCAATCTAAACCAAAGAAACCTCCTTGACTAGAATCCGTAAACCACAGCTAAAAGCACTTGAGTGGCAGAACTAGTTGGAGCCAAATTCGAATCAACGAACATAACATCATCCGAATTATTATCAAATCTAAACTCTGGAATAATAGTCAAACCGCTTACTTTATAGTTACCTGACAAAGTAAAAGCTGTTACATCCGTATCTAAAGAACCTTCTTTCGATTTAAAATATTCCGCACGTAATCCCAAAGCAAAAGCATCAGTAAGAGCATAAGAAGGATAAATAGCCGCTCCAGTATAACCTACATCTCCCTCATTTGAAAAATCAGCAACGTTTAAACCTAATTTGAATTTTTTAGAAAGCTGGAATGTTGCAGTCAAATCCACAATAGTACCGCTTACTGAACCATCCATGAAATTAAGGTAAGCACTAACTCCTTCTGTTGCAAAAGACAATTGGCCTCCTACTGCATTCAAACCTTTTACTGGATCGGCTTTATAAGAATTCCAAGAATCATTAAACACTCCTAGCATTGCCCCAAATTTGTCTGATATTTTATAATTTGCTTTAACACCCGCATTTTGGAATGGGCCGTTGGTAAACAAATAGGAAGTTGAATAGGCGAAATTACCTAATGGAGAAATCACCTCATAACCAATAAAAGTTCCCATATAACCAGCTGTAAAACTAAACTTATCTGAAACTGCATAAGTCGCATATAAATTTTGAATATGGAATGAATTTACATCAGTTCCGTCGCCGTTTGGTATTGATTGATATTGCCCTCTTGGCCCAAAAGAAACTTCACCAACAAAAGACACTTTCTTTATACTTTTCTTAAAAGCAATATCTAGCATCCCCAAAGAAACTGAATTCTGATCTGTTCCAAAGCTTGTTTTAATATTTTGTGTTTTTGCAAAATCATACTTATAATATAAATCTCCAGAACCTGTAATCTCTAATGGTGTAGATTCTGGTGCATCTTGTGCAAATGAAATACTCGTCGTTAAGGCTAACACTAAAACTGCTAATACTTTTTTCATGTTTTAATTTTTTTTAATTAGTAATCGATGAATGGCTTTCCAGCCAAATGTTGGTTATTTTTTTCTTTCTTAATAGCGAAATTATTAACTTTTCGTTAACATAAAAACTTTTTTAAAAGTTTCTGAAAAGAATTATTAATATCCGAAAATCATCACTAAAATATAATCAAATTACGTTTTTTTTGAACTTATTTTACAAATTCAATAATCAGTGTTTTTACAAATATACCCGTTTAAATTCACAGTATAAAATTGTTTTTAAATGCAAAAATAGCATTTTAATCCCTGAAAAATAAATTTAAAAAATTTAACCCCTATAAAAAACAGGGTTGTTCTGAAAAATATAATTTTACAGTCAAATATTTTATACAAAAATCAAAACAACGTTTTTATCATTTGAACTGAACAAAAAATCTTTAAACTCATTATCAAATGGCTTAAGGATTTCAGAAAAAAACATTTCAGAAAAAAAGCACTTAAGCAAGACTGCATGCTCTTCTATCCATTGCTCCCAGCAGATATTTAAAAACAGAAATAACAATACACATTAATCTTAAATAGTGCAAATTTTTTGATTTTTGAGTAAGAAAATAACACAAAATCAATTAAAACCGAAATAATATTAAAATACATGATTATTATTTTTGTATATTTAGTTTTCTAATTAACATAACCAGCTCAATATGACACGAAAAGCTAACATCCAAGACTTAGATCAATTAACAAATCTATTTGATCAATATGTTGTTTTTTACAAAGGTCCCTCCAACTATGAAAAACACCATGCCTTTCTAAAGGAAAGATTAGAAAATAATGAAGCCACAGTTTTTGTTGCCAGTGATGATGAAAATCCTGATAAAATTATTGGTTTTGCGCTCATATACGTCACTTTTTCTTCATTGGCACTCAATAAAATAGTAATCCTAAACGATCTTTTTGTAGATCCTTCGGCACGAAAAAAAGGAATAGGCGAAAAATTAATTTCACAAACGGAAGCATTTGCTAAAGAGATCGGTTCTCATACCATCCGTTTAAGAACGGCTAAAAGCAATAATGTTGCCCAAAAATTATATCATAAAATGGGCTTTGTAAGAGAGGACTATCTTTACAGCTATGATCTCACTGTCTCATAATTACAGCTTACAATACTGACCAAAGAGCAAATTATAGTCCCGTAAAGAATTTCGACAATTTTCATAACTGCCACAAGCCGCTGCAAGACTAGTGATAATAGAAAAAATGAAAAACCATCTAAACAAAAATGAGGGCTTTCTCTATCGAAAGCCCTCATTTTTTTGCTTAAAAAAACAAATCTAACCACTAACATTGTTTTGAAATACTTTGATAATTATTTCATAGATTTTTTCTTTATCCAAAGGTTTTGTAATATAGCCTGAAAACCCGGCTTTCATTATTCTTTCTTTCACTTCAGATGAAGAATGAGCTGTTTGAGCAATTACAATTAAATCAGGATTATCTTTTTTAATCATTTCAAAAGCCTCGTAACCATCCAAAACAGGCATTTTAATATCCATAAAAATCAAATCTATTGCTGGATTTGATCTGCTGATATCTACTACTTCCTGACCATTCCTTGCTCTTAAAACGATGTGTCCTTTTAATTCTAATATTGTTTTTAATAATAAGAAATTGATATTATCATCTTCAGCCACCAAAATAATTTTGGCATCAGCATTTTTATTTAGGCTTTCTTCATTGACTGCATTGTTTTCAACAATGTATTCTTCGTAAATTAACGGAATAGTAAATTTAAAAACAGATCCGCCTCCATAAACCGACTCAACATTAATTTCTCCTCCAAGCATTTCTACATAAGCCTTGGAAATGGACAAGCCCAATCCTAATCCGCTAAGTGACATTGAATAATCATCTTCGACTCTTCGAAAGCGGTCAAAAACAACTTTCAAATCATTCTTACTGATTCCAATACCTGTATCTTCAACTCTAAATTCTAATAACTGTTCCTCTTTATTTATTGAATAGCCAAACGCAACATGCCCATTATCAGTAAATTTTATTGCATTCGTAAGCAGATTAACAATTATCTGTTTCAGCTTCACCTCATCAGTTAAAATATTATTCTCTAATTTATCGGTGCTTTCGATAATATAAAAATCAATGCTTTTATCATCAGGCACAGTCACCTTTAGCGTATTATAAAGCTCTTTAACACATTTTTCAATATCCAGGCCTTTATAATTAGGAACTATTAATTTGGCATCAATTTTGGACATTTCTATTAAATCTTCAATAATAGACACTAAGCTTTTGCCACTGCTGTTGATGATTTTCAAATATTTCATTTTTAGATCTTCACTTAAATTTTCATTTAAAAGCAAATCTGAAAACCCGATAATAGCATTCATCGGCGTTCTAATTTCATGAGATAAATTAGCAAGGAAAGTCGACTTTAACTTATCGCTTTCTTCGGCTTTCTGTTTGGATTTTTCTAATTGAAATCGATTCCTTCTATGATCTTCAAACAAATTTCCGATGTGACCAAATTCGCCTGGTTCTCTTTTCAGCAGACTAATTGAAATCTCCCTGTCGGTCTCTAAGATATTGGTTACCAAACGCAATGGCCTGTAAACCCATTTTCTGGAATAATAAACCGCAGCTATAAGCCCTACCAATGTAGTAATAACAATGATTAACAATAACTCTTTGGTTCTTTCAAAATTAAGATAAGAAGACCTCTCAAACAATAATTGTCCGACTTCATGATTATTGTAATCTTTGAGTTTTATTAATGAAGTTACTTTTTTATCTCCAATCGTATCGGTAATTACATTATTTAAAAGCCGAACATCAGAACTGCAGATGTCTTCTAAATTTTTAAAATAAGCTTTATCCAATAACCGGGCCATGAACATATATCCAGCTGGTTTTGTTTTTATTTTTCTAGGATCGTTTGAACCATGAATTGTCCCGCCTAGCACTTCGACCACCCCCTCAGGGACTCTCATATAAAACCTGCAACCTTTAGTTTTATATAAATTTTTCATAGCCTGTCTTACTATAAAATCTTTGGATTTAAAATAAGGCTTTGCTACACATGCAATAAACTTTTTATCTAAACCATAAACTGAAATATAATCTACCTCATAAGTAGGAAATTCATTTTTGATATATTTTTTAAACCAAAGTGTATCTTTAGATTTTGTAAAATTGACTAAAGCATCCCAATAGGTAAGATCATTAATGGTAACTATCTGCGTTTTCGAATTAAAATCAAATAATCGGTTAATCTCCGTTTTATACTGATTAGAATTAGCTTTGAAAACATCATTTTCCTGCTGTACTGTATATAAATAAAGAGAAAGAAACAACAATATAAAGAGCGAACAAATACTAATGATTAACAGTACCAATTTAAAATAAGTCGTTAATTTTAATGTTAATTTCATATAGTTAATATCAATGTAGTCAGTCCAATGTGGCCAAAAAAGAGGCGCAATATACTTCTTTTTAGAACACAAAAAAAAACCAACTCATTGAAAAGTTGGTTTTTATGTTTTTTTCAAATCTAATTCTTACTATTGTATTTTCGTAGTAATTCCTTTGTTTTTAAACCTGATTCATTAAGATCTTCATTCTTCCAGTTGCCATCGGAATTGGCTGATTTTTTTAACATGGAACAAGTTTCAACCTTATCAGAAACAGACCAAACTATCCAGCTCAGTTTTTTCCCCTCCATCCAGTCGATATATTCCTGCCATGCAGCATAATTCATAGGACCATCTCCTGAAGCTTCCATTCCTGCAGATTCAGAGATAAAAATTGGCAAGCCGTTTTTAATAGCTTCATCCGTTCTGTCCCTAAGCTCTTTTTGATGCGTTGCTGCATAAAAATGCATGGTGTACATCAAATTATCATAGCCTTTTATAGGATCCTGAGCAGGCAGATGAACATCCTGATCCCATTTTGGACATCCTACTAAAATAATATTATCCGGATCATTTGCTCTAATGACTTTAATCACCTCTTCGGCATACATTTTTACTTCCTGCCAAGTTTCGTAGTCGGGCTCATTAAAAACCTCGTAGATTACATTTGGATACTTCCCATATTTCTTGGAGATTTTATCAAAATACTCTTTGGCTTCTTTCAAATTAACATTATGGCTGTGCCAATCTATTATGACATAAATATCGGATTTGATTGCTCCTTTAATAACAGATTCTATTTTTTCTTTGGAAAATTCAGGTTCTTTTACATAAGCATGCTCTCCTATTTCGATACCCATTGCTGCACGGACAATGTTGCAGTTGAAATCTTTTTTTAACCAGTCCACCGCCTTTTCATTATAAAATCTGGGCCACATACTATGCCAGCCAAAGCTTACGCCTCTTAAAACAATTGGAGTTTGATTTTTATCGACCAGCTGTGTACCTTTCACACTAAGCTGTCCGTGCTTTTTGACGAATTGCGCGTTTGCCATGCTACAGCTCAGTGCAAGCAGCAGCAAAATAATTTTAGATTTATAGTTCATGTTTATATATTTTTTTCTCCTGAAAAACCAGGAGGATATTTTATTTGATTGCGGTTTAATATATTTTAAAACCTGAGTTTCTACTGTTAATTTTGGAATAGAAATATTTGGTTGTTTTTATCAAAATTTAGCCACTTGACAATATGACCGTTGTAAGAGCATCATTATCTTCGTTTACTAAATTTTATAACTCTTTCTATTCTTGGCCGATTGTAACGCTGAAGGAAAATTGGATACAGGTTTAGTAGAACATTTAATGCCAGCAACCACAAAGATTTGAGAATTCCCAACTTGAATGCCACAAAAACATTAAATCCTAGGACTATAAAAAAGATAATTATGTGCCCTAATTCATCTTGTTTTGTTCGATAATGCAGATGTATTAAAGCTTTGGCATTCTTTTCTACTGGTTTAGATTTTTTATTCAGTTTTTCCCAACCAGTCCAAACCAATAGTTTCCTGTAAAAATTTATTCCTAAAGACTCATATATTTTTCCTCTCCGTTCCCATTCCCTTTCATTAAAGTAAGGAGAATTAAACTGGCTTTTTAGCGCTTGAGTAAAAGCAAGCACACCTATCATCAAAAGGAAGTTCAGAGTCCAGGCGAACGAAAAACCATCCATTCTAATATAACAAACCAAACCACAAATTGAGCCAATTGTAATTATTGCTATTAAAAATAAAATTAAGGTTTTTCTCATTGGTTATTTTCGTTTGGGTTATAGAATGTTATATAACTCGATGTTGGCCATTTCAGAAGATGATTTTAATGCAATAATGTTCAATCATTTATGTTTCTCGTGTTTTGTAATTGGCTATAATTCGTTAATAGACCTGATAAATTTATTCCAATCTATGCTAACTTAAGTAGATCGGCAAATACCAAATTGCATGTTTTCTCAAATATAGAAATTTAAAGTTATAATTCTGCAAAGTATGAAACCTAACCGGTTTTTAATTAAGGAATCAACCGCAGCGTAATTACATCGTGAGAGGCAATATCGGCAGTGAAATTCTTTTTGGTAGTTCCTGCTTCTTTGTTTTTCCAAAGATCTTTGATTTTGAAGATTGTTTTATTAAAATCTGTTTCAAAGCCAAAGTCAGGATCTTTGATTGGATTTTTTTTCCAATCGTAATTGATTTTTTTAGGGGCTTCAGTTCTGTTCAAGAAAGTAACTGCCCAATTCCCGTCGGACAAAGGTTTTACCCAAACTTCCAGTCCATCCTCGGCAGAAAGCTTGAATCCTTGGATTCCTAATTTATCCTGGTTTACTGCTATAAGTTCTTTGTTGGTTAGAATCGCCAATGTTTCTTTGGACATTTTTCTGAAATCATTTCCAGCAATCAAAGGAGAAGCCATCATACACCACATGGCAAAATGAGTTTTATCCTCGGTGTTGGTCATTCCGTCTCCTACTTCCATCATATCAAAATCGTTCCAATGGTCTGGGCCTGAAAATTTACGGATTTCTTTGCGCATTTCGGCAATTTTCATAAATCCCCATGACGACCAATTTCCTTCTTCGTGGTGGAACTCGCAATCAAAACATGGATAAATATCTCCCGAAATTCTCCAAAGATTTCCTATTGGTTTTCCCCAATCCCAAGGTTTGTTATCACCCCATTCACAAAGACTGAAAACGATGGGTCTTCCAGCTGTTTTTAACGCGTTGCTCATTGTTGCATACGCTTCTGGGGCGTTGATTCCTGCGGTGTTGCACCAATCGTATTTTAAGAAATCTATTCCTAAATTGGCATAAAAACGGGCATCTTGGTACTCATAACCTCGTGTGCCCGGGTAACCTGCACAAGTGTGCGTTCCGGCGCAATTGTACAAACCAAACTTTAATCCCTTTGAGTGTACATAATCGATTAAGGATTTCATTCCGCTTGGGAATTTTATTGGATCTGGAACTAAATTTCCATCGGCATCACGGTTTTTGGCCATCCAGCCATCGTCGAGAACAATATAGTTGTATCCTGCAGCTGCCATTCCAGTAGAAACCATAATATCGGCGGTTTCTTTTACGAGTTTTTCGTCAATGTTGGTCTCGAAAGTGTTCCAAGAGTTCCAACCCATTGGCGGGGTCATGGCTAAGCCTTCAAATTTTCCGGTTCCTTGTTTGTAAACATTTCCTTGTGAGAAACCTTGAAATGCTATACTGCTTAAAAATAAGCTGAGAAGTATTTTTTTCATTTTTTATATTGTTTTCTTTTTTGTTATTGACTTTTTTAAAATATTGTCACGCAGATCTTCCAGATTTTCTTAAAAAACGGAATGATCTTATTTTGCACAATTTGCGTGAGGGATGGCAGTGGAGCTCTTTTTATAACTGGCTTTTTTACCAGTTATAAAAAAGCGGGAACGTACAGCCCGACCCTTGTGGTCACGCCCAAAATTTATTAATTATGAACAGTATTTATTTTTATTTCGGCTTTTTTGAGTCCGTTACTGGTTGCGGTCAACGTAATTTCGCCCGCTTCACCAGTGGTTTGAATGATAACTTGAGCCAAGCCGTTAAATAATTTGCGCTTGTAATTTTCGGCTTTGGTAATAATCTGAATCGTTCCCGGGTTTTGATTCACCACATCCCATTTATATTTTTTTAATAAAGGCTGGGCAATCACTGCGATGGTGTTTTTCCCCGAATGCAGTATTTTTTTGTCCAGGACAAATGAATCTCCCTTTTTGTTTTCAGGAATTTCATTGCTGATTTTATGTCCATTGATAAAAATGGATTGTTTTTTTCCGAGACTATTGTAAAACAAACTAATTGCCGTTTCGTTATAGTTAGCTGGCAATTCGAACTCGGTTCTGTAAACGACTGCTTTTACTTTTTTGCCAAAAATAGTATCTCTATCGTCTGTAAAGGCTTTTTGCCAAGATTCGTCAGCAACATTTTCTTGAGTTACTTCTGAAACATTGAAATCGGCTACTATTTTTTCTTTTAGGTTTTCAATATTCAAAACAGTGTTTGTCTCTAAATATTGATCGGGTTCAAGTGAAGTTGGATTTCCGTTTCCAACACCGATAATTTTTCCTGGACCTGTGATTGAAAAGGTTACTTCATTATCCGCAATTGGTACAAAGAGTCCCGATTTATCTTTGGTACTGACCGTAATCATTGCAATATCATTTTTGGCAACCTCAATACTATTTTTATCGGATGCTAAATTTAAAACGACAGCTGCACCAGTAGTTTTCACGACATCGGTTATGATTTTCTTTCCGTTTTTGTATCCGATTGCCTCAAGCGTTCCGGGAGCATAATTGACATTCCATTCGAGATGTCCGTCTTTTTCCATTGTTTTTTTGCCTAAACTTTTCTTGTTTAAAAAAAGCTCAACTTCGTCACAATTACTGTACGCCCAAACTTCAATATTTTGATTCTCCATTCCAGCCCAGTTCCAATGCGGTAAAAGATGCAAAACTGGTTCATTTTGCCACCACGCTTTCAAGTACCACGCGGTATCTTTATAAAACCCGCATTGATCTACCATTCCGAAATAAGAACCTACAGAAGGATATTCGAATGGAGTTGGCTCCCCGCGATAATCAAATCCTGTCCAAACAAACATTCCAGACAGATACGGGCGGGAATTATAATGTTTCCAACCGTTTTCTATACTGATAAAACTGGAACTTGGCGCTTTGTCATAAGCCGGCATAATGTGTTTTTGATTGTCGCGATAATACTCGCCCCGAGTGGCATTAGTGCTTCCTTCTTCGGTTCCCCAAATGGATTGATTTGGGAATAATTTATGCTGTTCATCAGTGTTTTTATTCACGATATAATTAATTCCCAGCAGATCCATCACCGTTGTAATTCCGTTACTGCCAATACCTCCGCTAAAAGCGGCAGTTGCAGGTCTGGAAGCATCTATAGATTTCACATAGGACTGCATGGAACTGGCAATTCGAGCGCCTACAATATCATTTTCTATTCCCCATTCTTCGTTTCCGATGCTCCAACTAATAACTGAGGGATGGTTTCTATCACGTTCAATCATTTTTTTCACATCATCCAATTGGATTTGGGTACTTCCCATCAAACGATTTTCGTCAATAACCAGCATTCCTAAACGGTCACAAGCTTCAAGCAATTCTGGAGTTGGCGGATTATGAGAACAGCGATAGGCATTGCTCCCAAAGGATTTTAAGGTTTTGATTCTGAAATCCTGTAAAGCATCTGGCATGGCGGCTCCAACTCCAGCATGGTCCTGATGATTGTTTGTTCCTTTTATTTTGACATGTTTTTCGTTAAGAAAAAAACCTTCATTGGCATCAAAACGGATAGTTCGGATTCCGAAAGAAGTCTGGAAAGTATCCACTAATTTATCCTCTTCATAAACCGAAGTAATCATTTTATACAAATAAGGATTTTCAAGCGACCAAAGTGTAGCATTCTGTACACTTAAATCTGCAGAAAAATCTTTTGTTTCTCTTGGGTTTAAAGTACAGGTATTGATTGTTTTTTCGGAAACGCTTTTCCCAGTTGCATCCAAAACCTTTTGGTTAATTTCGAATGATTTTGAAGTCTTGCCTTCGTTTGTAACTGTTACTAATGCATTAATGGCTGTTGTATTATCCTTTGTTTTCGTTTGCACAAAAGTGCCGTTATCCGGTACATGAAGTTCATTGGTTTTATTAAGCCAAACATGACGATAGATTCCCGCTCCTTCATAAAACCAGCCTTCTTCCATAGTCGCATCAACACGAACGGCGATTGTATTTTCTCCTCCATAATTAATATAATCAGTGATATCATATTCAAAACCCAAATAACCGCTGTCGTGATTTCCTAAATAATGACCGTTTACCCAAACAACCGAATTGCGAAAAACACCATCAAATGCGATATGAATTCGGCGACCTAAATCACTCTCGGGAATGGTTATTTTTTTGCGGTACCAGCCGATGCTTTTGTCTGGAAAATTTCGCCCAATGGTTTTGAATCCGTGGCTAAAACTAGCTTCATTACTAAAGCCTTGTTCTGCAGCCCAATCATGAGGAAGATCCAGCTTTCGCCAAGAGCGGTCATCAAAAGAAGCATTGGATGCACCATCACCAAAACCCGCTTTGGCCAAATAGGAAAAATAAGCCGTTCCTGTATTATAATCTTTCTTGGTATCGGATGGATGACCAAAAGCAAATTTCCAATCTTTGTCTAACGAAATATGTTCTCTAGGAGAAGTATTCAAAGCTGATTGTGAAAAAACAGGAAAGCTAAAAGAAATCAGTACTAAAAAAAGTGATGTTTTAAAATTTTTCATTAACATTTATAAAAGGTTTGTCAAAAGTTTAATTCTCAAAAATAATGAATAGAAGTCAAGTATATTGATACTTTTTTTTCATAATCCATTTAAAAAAGGCACAATAGAGAATTAGAGTATTTCAAATTTAAGCTAACAAAAACTGTTGTAAAAAAAATATTCCCTAATTTTTACACCAGGGAATATTTTAACTAACTCAAAATAATAATTTTATTTTAATACAAATCCCATCTCATCCATTAATATGGTATTACCTCCAAAATTACCGGATTCTTGAAATGTCAATTGATCAAAAGTTGTAGGATTTCCTATTTCTGAAAAAGGAATCTCAATAGTGGTCCAATTTGAATTTATCGATTTTACTATTTGATAAGCCCATCCTCCAAAAACAAATTTTAACTTTGCATCAGGGTTTTCAGAGATACTTTTAATTTTAACTCTAAATGCTTTATATTTTGAAACATCTCTAGAATTAAACTTCAAATCTGCACCATCCCAACCTCCAAAAACGATTTTTAAAGATGCATTGCCTTGCGCTTTATCTACAGTATAATTTGTATTAAACTCATTACCACTCCAAGTCCAATGTCCTGCGTCACCTTGTATTGCATCGTCATAAAGTGCCGCACCAACTGCCAGAGCAGAAGCTGCAGTACCTGTAATGTTAGAAACAGTCACTAATTTATCAGCAGAATTGGCTGGCATCTTAAACTTAATCTCTGTCAATGTAGAAGAAATTATAGTAGCTTGCTGTGTTCCAACTGTTACAACAGGATTTAAAAAATACTTTCCATCGATTGTAACTACATCTCCTGTTGCGGCATTTATTGAATTGAACCAATTAAAAGTTGGAGGTGGCGGCGCAGTGACAAAGTCATAAAGAACAGTGCCATAACTGGTAACTACTTTCAATTTATTAGAAGCATTAGCATAAGGCGTATTTTCATCAATCAATATAACTATATCTGTATCAGTTACAAAAGTTGGTCTAAAATAAGTGTCATAATCATTAAAGTATACTTTCTGTGTTGTAAGCAATCCTGTACCATGAATAATGTAATAACTTTTAGGATCTCCCTTAGTAACTGGAGCCAAAGGCAAAACATTACCATCTTTAGTATAACCTGATGGCATTACCGATTCTATAACTGGAGGTCCAGCACTATCTGAAGTATTAGCATCATCGGAGCATGAACTAAAAAGCATTAAAGATAACATCAATGCAATACATGCTGTTAACGTAACAATTTTTATATTTTTCATATTTTTCATTTTGAAATTATTTAAAAGTATACGGAGCTACTTCTGTCAATTTTGGATTTTTAATCAAATCATCTGCTGGATAAGGCAATAAAAGACTTGTAGCAGTGATTACAATATGTTTTGGAGCATCTTTATCACCTCTGTCCTGAGCCTCTAATATTGCTTTAGCTTTTGCAAATGGTAAACGTCCCAGATCAAAATAGTAATCTCCTTCACAAGCTAATTCTGCACGTCTTTCTCTAAATACATCATCAAAAGTAATTGATGTTTTTATTGGCAAACCAGCTCTTTTACGAACTGCATTATACGATTTAAGTGCCAATGCATCTGTAGTGCTTCCTGTTTGTGAACCAATAACAGCCTCTGCATGAATCAATAATAACTCTGCATAACGCATTTGATAAGTGTTCATACTGCTTTCGCCATTAAAAGGCTTGTTAAACTTCCCTGTAACCGGTAAATTTTCTTTTCCTATTACGTATTTTTTTAATCCTGCTCCAGAATTTTGAACTCCATTAAGTGTAGGATTAGCTGTTTTTCCATCAGGTAAAGTTGCTGATAATGCATCAAATGTATATCCCAAAATATAAGGAGCATCAACAGTAAGATCTTTAGCATAAGTTAAATTTGGATAATAATCACCCGTAAGCATAAATGTCTCTTTTCTTCTTCGGTCTCCATTCTCAAAACCGTTCTTAATTAAATCCTGTGATGGTGCAATCTGAGCAGAATAAGTAGTTTCTACTAATCTATTTTCTGGAGCGAATGTTGTATTAGAGAAGTTACCATCAAAATAAGTTGCTGTCCCTGTCCATTGCCATGCAAAGATTGACTCTTCATTATTATTGTTCATTTGCAAAAATAAATCAGCAAAAGATTTTGAAGGCAATTCATCTCCACCTAATAATTTAAACTCTCCACTATTAATTACTTCCAGTGCTTTAGCTTTAGCTAGGTCATATTTTTTCTCATATAAATATACTTTTGCTAGAAAAGCCTTAGCAGAACCGCTTGATACATGCGCATTAGCAGAATAGTTGGACCCTCTAACTTTAGTATGCAAATTTGCTTCAGCAAATTTTAAATCATTTTCAATAAATTTATAAACATCTGCAACTGGATTACTTGGAGTGACAAAATTCGCAGAATAATCAGCAGTGTTTTCAATAATAGGCACATTACCCCATAATCTCACTAAGAAAAAATAAGAAAAGGCTCTGATAAAATGTGCTTCTCCTAGTGCATTATTTAATGCTTCTTTACTAACTTCTGGACCAACACCTGTAGGCAAACCATTGATAAAGGCATTAGAATTTGCAATAGCACCATAACATGATCTCCATGAATCTGAAATATATGATGCCGTATTGGTAAAACTCAAATCGGTAAATTTACCAAAATCATTATACGGAGCGGCATACATATTACCCGAAATCACATCAGTAATACCATAATAACCCGCTTTGTTCATATTAAACCACACTAGACCATATAATCCATTAGCGGCATTATCTAATTTCAAATCTGAGTCATAATAGTTCGTTAAAGTAGGTGTTCCCTGTGCTGGCACATCTATAAAATCCTGAGAACAAGAAGATGAAACCAATAACATTAATGTCATGGCAACAACACTGCTTCTTTTTATTATATTTTTCATATTAATATGTATTAAAATTCAACATTAAAACCAAAAGTTATCTGTCTAGGCGTAGGATAACGTCCATTATCAATACCAGATAATAATGCATCTTGGTTATAAGAACCTACTTCAGGATCATAACCTTTGTATTTGGTAAAAGTATATAGGTTTTGCGCAGAGGCATAAAATCTCAATCTTGATAATTTAATTTTAGAAATAATATCAGAAGGTAAAGAATATCCTAAAGTTACATTTTGAATTCTCAAATAAGATCCATCCTCAATAAAACGAGACGATACCGCATTATTTATATGATCATAAGCTGAAGGTCTTGGTAAAGCAGCATCTAAATTATCAGCTGAATAAAAATCTGCCGCATCAGTTAAATAATTTGTTCCAACACCATTGTTCATTGTACCAGATGCACGGGTTAAATTCATTAATTTATTCCCGGCAGTTCCTTGAAGGAAAATAGACAAATCAACATTTTTATATTTAAAATTATTAGTAAATCCGTAAGTTAATTTTGGATTTGGATTTCCAATCGGAACTAAATCTTTCGAATCGATAATACCATCATCATTTACATCTTTGTAAATTACATCTCCTTTTTGAAAATTTGGCAATAACGAATTTGTTCCATTTTTCAAAGGCACTTTAGTACCGCCATTATTATGTCCATAAGTTAATAAATCATCATCTGTTCTATAAATGCCTTCAGCCTGATAACCTACAAATGACCCTATTGGCAAACCTTCCATTGTTCTAGAAACTGTAACTGTACTATAAGCAAGCGTATTCATTGTTTTAACAATGTTTAATCCAGCCATATCAGTTACCTCATTTACATACTTAGATAAATTCAAACTAGCATTCCATGAAAAGTTTTCAGAAAAGTTATGAGAATAACCAAGTGCAACCTCAATTCCTCTATTTTGCATGCTTCCAAGATTAAAATATGGAGGATTTACGCCACCTTCATAATCTCCACCACCAGAAAGGAAGTTTGGCAAAGGAACTTGATACAAGAAGTTTTTAGAAACTTTATTATAAACATCCACAGAAGCGGTAAGTTTAGAATCAAACATTGTAAAATCTAAACCTAAATTAGTTTGCTCCTGAGTTTCCCATTTTAAATTTGCATTATTCGTGTTTGACGGTAAATAAGAATTCCCCATTGAGCTATTAACCAAATGTAAGTTAGAATCATATAAATTATTAGGAATTTGATTGTTACCAGTTTGTCCCCAACCAAATCTAAATTTTATATTATCAACATACTTTTTAGTACCTTCCATGAAGGTCTCATTAGAAAGTTTCCAAGAAGCCCCAAATGAACCAAAAACGCCCCATTTTTTACCTATGTCAAACTTTGAAGATCCATCTGCTCTAACTGCTCCAGAAATCCCATATTTATCTGCATAATCATAAACAACCCTTCCTAAATAAGAAGATAATGTTTGTACTCCTTCGTATGGACTGCTTATGATTGCTTTGGACAAATCAGAATAAGCCAATTCATGATGACTATTGTCTTTAAAACCAGTAGCATTAATAGAATACCCTTCCCAATGCGCTCTATTAGATTCTTGTACTGCCAAAACTGTAAAATTGTGTTTGCCAATAGTATTTCTATAGGTAAGCATGTTTTTTAAGTTCCATGAGTTACCTGAAGATGGATTATAATATAAATTAGCATAGCTTTTTACAGCATTCCCTAAAGAATACATTGGGTCATAATTCTGTCCTAAGTTGTCATAGATATATCCACCCGCCTCAAAACGATAATCCAATCCTTTGAACAAATCAATTTGAGTATAAAAATTTCCAGAATAATTTTTTCTAACCAATGTATTAGATCCTAATAAAGAAGTTGCTACAGGGTTTACAAATGAAGTTGCTCCTCCTGCCGGCGGCCCTGCAAAAGATCCTGACAATTCCCTAACTGCAACATCCGGAGTCGATAATAAAGAAGTAGCAACAACTCCATTAAACTGACCATTTAAAGTTAATTTTTCATCTGTTATTGACCCACTAACATTAGCACCTACTTTTATAAACTTATTAAGTTTGGCATCAATATTAGATCTAAAATTATATCGTTTGAAACCTGATTCAATTACAATACCTTCTTGGTTTAATGCACCTCCAGATATATAATAATTCACGCCGTCTTTTCCTCCCGAAAAAGATAATTGATTCGATTTCATAATCCCTGTTTGATAAATTTCTTTCTGCCAGTCTGTACCTTTCCCTAAAAACTCTGGATGAGCAAATTCAGGTCGAAGGCCAATACCATATACAGCTGCTAAAGCATTTTGATGAGCTGCATATTGCTGCAAATTCATAGAAGGCAATTGTTTAGGTAAATTACTGATAGAATAAGAATTCTCAAAAGTTAATTTCCCTGTTCCTTTTTTACCGCTTTTTGTAGTTACAATAACAACACCATTTGCACCGCGTGAACCATAAATAGCAGTAGCAGAAGCATCCTTAAGAATATCAATTGATTCTATATCACTAGGATTAATCAGTGATAAAGGGCTATATGTAATATTTCCTGCATTAGAAAAATTAGAATTTCCAGATGCATTTCTTCCAGATGTAGATGAATTTCTGGCATCTCCAGAAATTGGCACTCCATCGATTACATACAAAGGCTCATTTGTTCCTGTTAAAGATGATGCCCCTCTAATTTTTACGGAAACATTTCCTCCTGGCTCACCAGAATTATTATTTACAACAACACCAGCGGCTTTACCTTGCATCATTTGATCAAAAGAAGCGACTTTTATATTTTCGATATCTTTTGAGCTAATACTGGAAATAGAACTGTTTACATCTTTTCTTTTTACAGTTCCATAACCAATTACTACTACATCCTTTAAATCTTCAGCACTAGATTTTAAGATTACGTTTATAGTTGTTCTCCCGTCAACAGCAATTTTTTGCGTATTAAATCCAATAAAAGAGAACGACAATGTAGCATTTGAAGGAGCATCTACAGCGAATTTCCCATCAAAGTCAGTTGAAACTGATTTTCCCGAACCTACAACTGTAATATTTACTCCAGGAATAGTAATCCCTTTATCATCTTTTACAATTCCTTGCACTTTAGTTTGTGCCGCAATGTAATTGCATGATAACAATAAAAACAAAATCAAAGGAATCGTTCTGTGATTGACTTTCCAATGAATTAAATTAGACAATAGTTTTTTCATAATAAAAATTTGTTAGTTAAGTTCGATAATTCCCTAAAGGGTTATTCGGCAATTATCTTTGGTATTAATAAATATGATTTATAATTAACAAATTTATAACAGTAGTTAACATCAAATTAATATTATTATATCATTTAATGATAATATATTTTCAAAATGAAAAATATAATTACATATAATAAAAATTAGACAGTATTTTTTTATGTAATTACTATTTAAACCTTAAAATATGAGTGATATATATAATTACCAAAAACAAAAAGCGCTTTGAAGCAATACATCAAAGCGCTTTCCTAACAGAAGATCGCAAACTTGTTACAAAATTCGTTTTAATCCCGAAAAATCGTCACGATATTGACTTGGAGTACATTTTTTAAACGCTTTAAAACTTCTATTAAAATTTGCAATATTATTAAACCCAGATTTGAACGCAACCTCAGATATACTAAGGTCTTTCTCTACTAACCACCTAGCCGCATAACCAATCCGGATGTCATTAATATAATTGACAAACGTCTTACCGGTACGCTTTTTTATGAATCGATTAAAAGAAATGGTAGTCATACTAGCCACACCTGCAACTTCTTCCAATGATAATTTCTCAGCAAAATTCTTTTGAATATAATCATAGATTAATTTCATTTTATCATACTCCTCAAAAGTATCACTTTCAACAGTAAACGTAGACAAAAGCCTTTGATTACGTGAGTTTGCGAGATCATAAAGTATAGATATAATTTCAAGAAAATAATCCATCCCATCCAGCTTGGATATCTTTATTATTCGAGAAGTGAGCATTTGGGCTACTTGTTTTGAAAATAAAATACCATGTACAGACCGGTTAAACATCTCCTTTATAGGTGTCATAATCCGTCTGGACAGCAAAAATTCATGAAAAAGATCATTATGAAATTGAATTGTTATTTCGTGAATATCTTTATTTTTACACTTATATTGTTCCCAGCCATGATACAAATTAGGCCCTACCAATACCAGCTCAACATCGTCAATCTCTTCTATATTGTCGCCTACCACGCGTTTAACCCCTTTTCCGTTCAATATAAAATTGATCTCAAATTCGGGATGATAATGCACTGGATAGTCAAATTCATCTTTAACTCTATCAAAAACCAAAAAGCTATCTTGAGCTGCAAGTGGCACTATTTCTCTTTGAAAACTTTTAAAATTGCTCATAATTTGTTTTTTTATTTGCAATAATAAGATATAAAATTGATAAAATAATATTAATTCAAAAGATGTTATTACTTTATCTTTKAAAAATGAATTTATGTATTTGAATGTAAAAATATCCTTAAAAAATATAAATCATTTTAAAACCATATTTTTTTTAACATTCTATCAAAAAATTAATATAAATATAAAATCACAGCTTTCAAAACACAACTCTTTAATACTTAATTCATACTGATTGAACTTTGATTAAAACTATCCAAAACCTTATAATATAAATTATGGCAAAAACAAACTACATACTGTCTTTTTTATTCACTTTCAGTATATTTTGCTCATCTCAATCTCAGAACAATGATACTAAATTATCATTATCTGACAAGAAAGCAACAAAAAACACTATTCTATTATACCAAAACTTATACAAAACAGCCAATAAAGGAATCCTTTTTGGTCATCAGGATGATTTGGCGTATGGCGTAAACTGGAAATATGAAGAAGGACGAAGTGATGTTAAAGACGTCGTTGGAGATTATCCTGCCGTTTACGGATGGGATTTGGGCGGTCTTGAAAACAAATCAGACAAAAACATCGACGGCATTCCTTTTGACAAAATGAGGCAATACATCATTGACGGTTACAAAAGAGGCGGTGTTATCACCCTCAGCTGGCATTCGAACAATCCTCTAACTGGAGGAAATGCATGGGACACAACTCCAAAATCATTGGCTTCGGCTTTACCGGGAGGCGTAAGCCATGAAAAATTCAAAACTTGGCTGGATGAAGCAGTAAAATACATTTTAACATTAAAGGATGATAAAGGAAATTTAATTCCAATATTATACCGTCCTTATCATGAACTTACCGGAACTTGGTTTTGGTGGTGCAAAAACAACGGAAGCCCGGAAGAGTTTAAAAAACTTTGGAAATTTACTATTGATTATTTTCAGAAAAAAGGGGTTCATAATTTAATTTATGTGTACAACACCGCTGATTTTACTTCTAAAGAAGATTTTCTGCAATACTATCCAGGGTCCGAATACGTTGATGTTTTAAGTTTTGACAAATACATTTTTAATGACCCTCTGAAAGACAATTCCTTTGTAGAAAACTGCCAAAAACAATTTGGAATAATAGATCAAATTGCCAAAGAGCAACACAAAATTATTGCTTTTGCCGAAACAGGTTATGAAGCTATTCCTTATGACAAATGGTGGACAGACACTTTAATGAAGGCAATGGGAGCGTATAAAATATCGTATGTACTGGTTTGGAGAAATCACGGCTGGCAGGAAAAAGAACAAAAAATGCATTATTATGCTCCGTTCAAAGGACAAGTCAGTGAAAAAAATTTTGTGCAATTTTACAATCTGGACAACATTCTTTTTGAAAGAGATGCGGCCAAAATAAATTTATATAAAAAATAACCCCCATAAAATGGAAGAAAAAATTAAATTGAAAGAAAAAATCGGTTACGGATTAGGAGATGCCGCTTCCTCAATGTTCTGGAAAATTTTCAGCATGTATCTAATGTTTTTTTACACAGATGTATTTGGAATAGCGCCTGCTGTAGTTGGAACTATGTTCTTAATTACCCGTATCTGGGATTCCTGCTTTGATCCTTTGGTAGGTATTATTGCAGACCGTACCAAAAGCCGTTGGGGAAAATTCAGGCCTTATTTATTGTGGACAGCAATTCCTTTTGCAATAATCGGAGTACTTACTTTTTACACACCTGATTTTGACGAAAAAGGAAAAATAATCTATGCATACGTTACTTATTCCTTAATGATGATGATCTATTCGGTAATTAATGTACCATATGCATCCTTGCTTGGCGTAATGTCTGGTGACCGTAAAGAACGCACCACTCTATCCTCATATCGCATGGTTTTTGCCTTTGGCGGCAGTTTACTGGCACTTTGGTTAATAGAACCTTTGGTTAATCATTTTGGAGGAAGCTTAAATTCTAAAACAGGCTGGTTATATACCATCATTGTTTTTGGAATGATCACTACAATTTTCTTTTGGGGTTGCTTTTTCCTTACTAAAGAAAGAGTACAGCCTATAAATGGTGAAAAACCTAACTTAAAAGAAGATTTAAATGATCTCCTTAAAAACAGACCTTGGTGGATTTTATTGGGTGCAGGAATCGGAGCGTTGATATTCAATTCCATCCGTGATGGAGCCGCTGTTTATTATTTTAAATATTACGTAAGCAGTACTGTAAGCTACAGCTTCAGCATTCTGGGAGAGAATTTTGCAATGACTCCTACAACACTTTACTTAGTGTTTGGCCAAGCCGCTAACATCATTGGTGTTATTATAGCTACACCTATTGCAAATAAAATCGGAAAAAAGAAAACCTTTTTTGGTGCAATGACCCTTGCCTCAATATTAAGTATCATTTTTTATTATTTAGGAAAAGAAGATATACTGCTTATCATGGTTTTCCAAGTACTTATCAGTATTTGTGCAGGCTGTATTTTCCCATTAATCTGGTCTATGTATGCTGATAGTGCCGATTACTCTGAATGGAAACAAGGAAGAAGAGCGACAGGACTTATTTTCTCAGCTTCTTCCATGTCACAAAAATTTGGATGGACAATTGGCGGTGCTGCCACAGGATGGCTTTTGGGATACTTTGGTTTCCAAGCCAATGTCGCACAAACACTAACTGCACAGACTGGAATACAATTAATGCTGAGTATTCTTCCTGCAATTGCTGCAGCTATTTCAGTACTTTTTATCATTTTCTATCCACTATCCGAAGAGAAACTGCAGGCTATTGAAGACGACCTTAATGACAAACGAAATATCAATAAATAATATACGAATTAGAACATTCAATTATGAGCACAACAGTAATAAAAGCCGATTCAAAACATATAAAAATCGAACTTGAAAAACAATTTAATACGCTAATACAAACAAAAAACCAGCCACAAGACGGCATTGGAAACGGCATATACACTCGTTATAAAAACCCTGTTTTAACAGCTGCGCATACACCGCTGGAATGGAGATTTGATTTTAATCCAAATACAAATCCGTTATTCTTGGAAAGAATTCAAATAAACGCAACCTTCAATGCCGGAGCCATGAAATGGAATGACAGTTACGTCCTGGCAGCACGTGTTGAAGGAGCCGACAGAAAATCATTTTTTGCCATTGCCGAAAGCCCAAACGGAGTAGATAATTTCAAATTCTGGGACAAACCTTGCGTTATTCCTCAAACTGAAGAGCCAGACACCAATGTGTATGACATGCGTTTAATAAACCATGAAGACGGATGGATTTATGGTATTTTCTGTACCGAAAGAAAAGATCCGTCTGCACCAAAAGGCGATACAAGTACTGCCATTGCAAATGCAGGAATTGTTCGTACCAAAGATTTAATCAATTGGGAAAGATTACCAGATTTAGTATCAAATACCGGGCAACAGCGCAATGTGGTATTGCATCCAGAATTTATAGATGGAAAATATGCTTTATACACCCGCCCTCAAGATGGCTTTATTGATGTAGGAAACGGTGGCGGAATTGGGCTTGGCTATGTAGAAGACATGACCAATCCAATCGTAAAAGAAGAAAAAATCATATATGGAAAACAATACCACACAGTATATGAATTAAAAAACGGACTTGGGCCAGCACCAATCAAAACCGAAAAAGGATGGCTGCACTTGGCTCACGGTGTGCGTAACACCGCCGCAGGTTTGCGCTATACCTTATACATGTTCATGACGGATTTGAATGATATAGCAAAAGTTATTCATGCTCCCGCCGGCCATTTTATGGGGCCAGAAGGTACAGAAAGAGTTGGAGATGTCTCTAATGTTTTATTTTCTAATGGATGGATTGAAGATAAAGACGGTACTGTTTACATCTACTATGCTTCTTCTGACACTAGAATGCACGTAGCAGTTTCTTCAGTAGAAAGATTGGTGGATTATGTTATCAATACTCCCGAAGATACTTTGACTTCTGCAGGTTCAGTAAATACCATCATCAATCAAGTGAATAGAAACAAAGAAATTTCATAATTGTGAATTCTAATTTAAAAAATCTAAAAACAGAACTAAAGCTCGAACTCCAAAGTATTCTTTCTTATTGGATGGAAAATACTTTGGACGAAAAAAACGGGGGCTTTGTTGGACAAATAGATTACAATAACAACACAAATAATGAAGCTGAAAAAGGGTCTGTACTTAATGCGAGACTGTTATGGACCTTTTCTGCAGCTTATAAGATTTCCAAAAACAAAGAACATTTAAACACCGCAAAACGTGCTTTTGAATACATTTCAAAGCATTTTTACGATACTGAGTTTGGCGGTATCTTTTGGAGCATCAATTATGACGGAACTCCAAAAGACACAAAAAATCAAGTATATGCTTTAGCCTTTGTTATTTATGGGCTGAGCGAATATTATTCGATAACCGAAGACAAAAAATCATTACATCTTGCTATTGCACTATACAATAGAATTCAAAAACACAGCTATGATACAGAAAAAGGCGGTTATTTTGAAGCTTTTACCCGCGATTGGCAGCCAATTGATGATTTACGCTTAAGCGAAAAGGACGCCAACGAAAAGAAAACAATGAATACCCACTTGCACATCGTTGAAGGATACGCAAACTTATACACCGTTTGGAAAGACGAATCATTACGAAAAGTCATTATTGAACTATTAGAAACTATCGAAAAATACTTCATCAATACTGAAACAGGACATTTAAAACTGTTTTTTGATGAGAATTGGATAGAAAAGAAAGACGTAATCTCTTATGGTCATGACATTGAAGCTGCTTGGCTTTTATTGCATTGTGCAGAAATTGTTGAAGATGCAGCATTAATTGCCAATTATAAAAAACATGCCATTCAAATTGCAGAAGTCACCAAAGAAGGAATAGATAAAGATGGCGGATTGTGGTATGAATACGATCCGGAAACTAATGAATTAATGACCGAAAAACATTGGTGGCCACAAGCCGAATTAATGATAGGCTATTTTACGGCTTGGCAGCTTACCGGCAAACAAGAGTATTTGGATATAATTTTCAAAAACTGGGATTTCACACAAAAACACATCATTGACAAAGAAAATGGAGAATGGTTTTGGGGTATTTTTAGCGATTATTCTACTATGAAAAAAGACAAAGCTGGTTTCTGGAAATGTCCCTATCACAACGGCAGAGCGTGCATTGAGTTAATTCACCGAATCTAAAAGCTTGCCAAACCTCCCTTTTTAATTTAAAGTAACCTCTAAATTTAATTATTATGAAAGCATTGCTTGTATTGGGTCTTTTTTTAATTACTGTAACAAATAATGCACAAACCAACCTTATTAAAAATGCTGGTTTTGAAACTGAATTATTAAATTGGAGAGGCGAAGATGTAGCTACCATTTCTCCTTTTGATAAAAAATCTGGTAAAAATAGCTGCACCATCAATCAATATGTGGGAGCCGAATGGAAAGCAGTCGATCAAATTATAACTATCCCTAAAAATACAGTAGCTGTTGAATTGAGTGGATGGATAAAAACAGAAGGTGTCGAAAAAGGTAAAAATGACTGGAACACTGGAAAATTTGATATTGAATTTTTAAATTCCGGAGACAAAGGAATCAAAAACGAAAGTATCGCTTCGGTTTTAGGAACAACTCCATGGTCTTTTTACAAAAAAACAATTGCCGTTCCTGCAGGAGCTTCAAAACTTAGAGTGATGCTCGCATTAGGACAAACCAACGGAACCATATTTTTTGATGATTTAAAAGCTGTTCCCTTTACGCAAGAGCAGATGGACAAAATTCAAGAAGAGGAAAATGCTAAAAAAGCAGCTGTAGCTACAAATTTTTCAGAAACCAAAACAAAAAATTTAACAAATACTGATTTTGAAAATGGAATAGATTCTTGGCGCGGTAATGCAGCAGTTTCTACTACTGTTTTCAAAGAAGGTAAAGCAGCGCTTGTACTAAATTCTTCCACATTTGACTGGACTGGAATTGACCAAATAGCCGATGTTCCAGAAAATGCAAAAACCATAACACTTTCGGGCTGGTTGAAATCGGATAATATCAAACAAGGAAAAGAAGTTTGGAATAACGGATTGTACAACGTAGAATTCACAGGAAATGACGATCAAAAAACAGGCGAGCAAAACATCGCTTTTGTAACCTCAACCACAGATTGGACATATTACACCAAAACTTTTTCGGTTCCAGCAGGAACAAAAAAATACAGAATCATGCTAGCATTAGGATTTGCATCGGGAACGCTTTATGCGGATGCTCTTTCGGTTGATTTTAAATAGCAATTCTAAATCAAAACATCATTATGAAAAAAATTTATATCCTAGCAATTCTGATTGGATTGTTATTCCTTTCTGCTTGCTCTGGAGATAATTCAGCCCCAGCGCCCACACCTACTCCAGTAGTTGATCCACCTACAGTTACAGATCTTTTGACAGCACAAAACGTAAAAACCTATATGGTCGACAAAAATGCCACTGTCGAAACGGTCGCTTTATTTTACAACCTGAAAAAACTGGCCAAAACCAAAACTGCAATTGGACAGCAAGATGCTTTTAGCGGCATTTACAATAATGGCTCTTCGGCTGAATCGGATATAAAGAAAACAACTGGATATGATCCCGCTGTTTTGGGTTCTGATTTAATGTTTATCACCGACAAAAACAATAATGGACAAGCTGACAATTGGTTTTACCAACAGGAAATTACTACAACCGATGATGTCAAAGAGGCGTATGCCAAAGGCATGATCAATACTTTCTCTTGGCACATCAGAGAACCCAATAAAGAGGATAACTTTTATACAGCTGATATGACAGCAGAGCAAAAAGTAACTGCCTTCAAAAGTATTTTGCCTGGCGGAACAAATCACGAATGGTACAAGAAAAAACTTGATAAGGTAGCCAGTGTTTTTTTAAAATTGACAGGATCAAAAGGAGAATTAATTCCGGTCATTTTTAGACCATTCCATGAGTTTGACGGAAGCTGGTTTTGGTGGGGTGCTGATTTCTGTACTCCAGAAGAATATAAGGCTGCCTATCAGTTTACAGTTACTTATTTAAGAGATATCAAAGGGGTTCACAATGTTTTGTATGCTTTTTCTCCTGACAATTCTTATACCACATCGACCAATTATTTGAGCCGTTATCCAGGCGATGCCTATGTAGATGTTTTAGGAATGGACAATTATGGTGATTTCAACAACCAAGGACAAACTGGAGCTGATAAAGCTAATGCTAAATTAAAAATGATATCAGACTTAGCAATAACAAAAGTAAAAATTGCCGCAATGACCGAAACAGGTTATCAGGTTACAGCAAGCATTTCTCCAGTCGCCAATTGGTTTTCGACTTACTTATACAGTGCATTGACAGCAAATAGCATCCAAATAAGTTATGTAGTTTTTTGGACCAATTATAAAGATGGTTATTATGTTCCAACCCCTACGGCATCTAATGCATCTGATTTTAAAACATTTGCAGCAAAAACAAAATCAGCTTTGGTGAATTCTTTGCCAAAAATGTATGAGTTACCTAAATAAATAGTCAAGATGAAAAAAATAATCCTTGTAACAGTTAGTATTCTTTTATTACAACTTTCATCTTGCTCAAAACAAGATGACAATTCTCCTGATCCAACACCAACACCGGAAGATCCTGTAATAAAACCACAAACGGATCCTTCAGTATCAAATACAATTGGTTTTTTTCTGGATAATTGGACATCCAAAAGCTTAACATCTCCAACCAATTATACTGTTGCTGCTGTTCCTGAAACAACAACTTCTACTGTTACTGTTGATTATGCCAATGTAATTACTAAAATCCCCAGCTCCATTTACGGAAATAATGCCAATTTATGGTCCGGGAAAATGATTACCAATACAACTCTGGTAAATGACATAACCAATCTGAAGCCTAATATCATCAGATTTCCAGGAGGAAGCATTAGCGATGTTTATTTTTGGAATGCGCTAAATGCTCCTTCAACTGCTCCTTCAAAATTAATAAAAGCCGATGGTACTGAAGTAGAATCCGGCTATTGGTTTGGTAAAAATGATGGTGACTGGACGATTTCATTAGATAATTATTATCAACTTTTGCAATCGACCAACAGTAAAGGAATTATTACTGTAAATTATGGTTATGCCAGATATGGAACTGGTGCAAATCCTGTTCAAGATGCTGCAAAACTAGCTGCAGACTGGGTAACTTATGATAATGGAAGAACACAATATTGGGAAATTGGCAATGAAGTTTATGCTGATTGGGAAGCAAGTTACAGAATCAATACCGCAAACAATAAAGATGGTCAGCCTGAACTTTTAAACGGTAAATTATATGCTGAACATTTTAAAATAATAGCAGCCGCTATGCGTACAGCTGCAGCAGCAGTTGGAAACACAAACATCAAAATTGGAGCTATTATGGTTGAAAATACTCCTGCCAGCTATGTACCTGATTGTTATAAAACATGGAATAATAAATTGCTTAGCAATATCAATGGTAATGCCGATTATTATGTGATTCATAATTATTACACCAACTATAATACCAATGCACCTGCAGCAGAAATTTTAGAAACTCCTAAAAAAGTAACTGCCGAAATGATGACTTTTTGTAAAAGTGAATTAACTGCAACAAGCAATGAAATCAAACCTTTTGCATTAGATGAATGGAATATCTTCTCAACCGGAAGCAAACAGCAGGTTTCGCATATAAACGGAATGCACGCAGTATTGATTTTGGGAGAAGTTTTAAAAAACAAAATTGGTCTTGCAGCACGTTGGGATTTAGTAAATGCATGGTCAAACGGAGATGATCACGGAACATTTAGTGACGGGAACGAACCAAACATCCCTAAAGGAACACCCCGACCAGCATTCTATCATATGTATTATTTTCAAAAATATATGGGAGATCGTCTGATTGAAGCCAATAAAGATGTCAACGGAAATTATGAAGTTTATGCTTCTTCATTTTCTGATGGAAAAGTAGGTCTGGCCTTTGTAAATAAAGCAACAACTTCAATTAACATAAAAGTAAAACTTAATAATTTCCTAACCGGAAAAAGAATGTTTTGGTACACTTTGGTTGGTGATACCGATAATGGAGAATTTTCAAGAAAAGTGATTATAAACGGAACTGGTCCAAGTTTAGCAGCAGGAGGGCCAACTAATTACGCCTCTTTAAAACCATTTTCAGCAGAAACGACAAAAGGGACAAATATAACACTGCCAGCCCGTTCTTCTGTTTTTGTTGTTATTGAAAAAAAATAAATTATCAAAATTTATAAAACCATGAAAAATTCTATTTCAAAATTAATTGTGTTTGTCTTTTGCTTAGCGAATTTAAATAGCCAGGCACAACAACAACTTCCAAAAATTACCGTAAAAGGAACGCAATTTTATAAAGGTGATAAGCCATATTCATACATTGGAACAAATTATTGGTATGGAAGTTTACTGGCTTCAAAAAAAATTGGGGATCGTAAAAGATTGCTTCGTGAACTTGATTTAATGAAAAAAAACGGTATCGACAACTTACGTATCCTGGTTGGTGCAGATGGCGGAAAATATGATTTTACAGTTCGTCCGGCACTACAATATGAGCAAGGAAAATATGATGAGGATTTACTTGATGGTTTGGATTTCCTGATTAATGAAATGAACAAGCGTAAAATGTACGCAGTTTTGTATTTGACAAACAACTGGGAATGGTCAGGCGGAATGTCGCAATATTTGGAATGGAATGGCAAAGGGCCAATTCCTATTCCGGCAATTGCACCAAATACCTGGCCTCAATTTATGTCATATACTGAGCAATTTCATAGTTGCGAACCTTGTATGGAAGCTTTGAATAATCATGTGAAGTTTATTATTGGCCGAACAAACTCTTATTCTAAAAAGAAATATACAGAAGACAACACGATAATGGCTTGGCAGGTTGGCAATGAACCGAGGCTTTTTACTGTAGAAAATGAAGCAAAATTTACTGCATGGCTAAATAATATTGTGGATTTAATTGATAGTTTAGATAAAAATCATTTGATATCTACCGGTTCAGAAGGATTGAACAGCTCAAATGACAGCATGGAAATTTTTGAGAGAACACATCAAAATCCGAATATCGATTATTTAACAATGCACATCTGGCCAAAAAACTGGAATTGGTTTAAGGCAGATAATGCCGAAAAAACGTTACCCACAACTTTAGAAAATGCCGGGATTTATATCGACAAACATGTAAAAGTTGCAAATAATTTAAAACGTCCAATTATCATTGAAGAATTTGGTTTACCAAGAGAAAATGAAAGTCTGTTAAATAGTTCATCTGTTGCAAACAGAGATGTTTTTTACAATTATATCTTTAACCGAGTTGCAGAAAGCGTTGCAAAAAAAGGTGTGTTACAAGCAGCTAATTTTTGGGGATTTGGCGGTGAAGGAAAACCAGTTACTGCTGATGGAAAATGGAAACCTGGAGATCCTTTGACAACAGACCCACCACAGGAACCACAGGGTTTAAATTCAGTTTTTTCAAGTGATAAATCGACTTTGAAAATTGTTAAAAAATACAATTCTAAATTCAAAAATTAATGAAGCTTACTATCTCATTACTCTTTGCGCTATGCCTCTTCAATCTTTCTTTTGCTCAAAAGAAACAAGACTTCACCTTGAATTCTCCAAACGGAAAAATTCAAGTTACAATTGCTGTTAATGACAAAATAACTTGGGCTGTTTCGCATGAAAAAGATGTTCTTTTAGCACCATCAGCAATGTCATTGACTATAGGAGAAAATGAAATTTTAGGAAAAAATGCAGTTGTTTTAAATTCGAAAAAAGAAACAGTTGATACTTCATTTGAATCTCCTTTTTACAAAAAGAAATCAGTTAAAAACAACTACAATCAGCTGACTTTAAATTTCAAAAATGATTTCAGCATAGAATATCGCACTTTTGATGATGGAGTTGCTTATCGCTTTATAACTAAAAAGAAAAAGGATATAACTGTAAAATCGGAAGAAGTGGTTTTAAATTTCGATCAGGATTATAACACGCTGATGCCTTATGTCCGTGATTTAAGAAATCCGAAAGACCCTTATATTTCTTCGTTTGAAGCGCATTATGAAAACAAAAAAATCAGCGGATTTGCCAAAGACACTTTAGCTTTTTTACCATTTTTAATTGACTATAAAAATCATAAAAAAGCCGTTTTCTTAGAAGTCAATCTGGAAGATTATCCAGGATTGTTTGTAACCAATAACAATTCTAAGTCCGGTTTTGAAAGCCGTTTTTCTAAATATCCTTTGCAGGAAAAAAACGGAGGATTCAATAATATTAACCGACTTATTACCGAAAGAGCCGATTATTTGGTTCAAACAAAAGGAACCCGAAACTTCCCTTGGAGAATTTTGGTAATCTCAGAAAATGACGCCGATTTAGCCAATAATGATATGGTTCAAAAATTATCTGAACCTACTAAAATTAAAGACGTCAGCTGGATAAAACCCGGAAAAGTAGCTTGGGACTGGTGGAATGACTGGAATATTTACAATATCAATTTTAAAGCAGGAATCAATACTGAAACCTATAAATATTACATTGATTTCGCTTCCAAAAACAAAGTGGAATATGTGGTTCTAGACGAAGGCTGGAGTCTTGAAGACGACATTATGAAACACAACCCAAATGTGGACTTAGAAGCTTTAATTGCTTACGGAAAAGAACGAAATGTGGGGATTATTTTGTGGAGTTCTTGGATGGCTTTGACCAAAAACACAGATGGAATTCTGAAAAATTATGCCAGCTTGGGAATCAAAGGATTTAAAGTTGATTTTCTGGATCGTGACGATGCCAAAATGGTCAATTCAGTTTATGATATTGCTCAAAAAGCGGCCGATAATAAATTGCTTTTGGATTTTCACGGCATGTATAAACCAACCGGTATTCAGCGTACTTTTCCAAATATTCTAAATTTTGAAGGAGTAAAAGGATTAGAAAATAATAAATGGACTCCAAATGATGATGTTCCAACTTATGATTGCTCGATTCCCTTCATCAGAATGATGGCGGGACCAATGGATTATACACCTGGAGCTATGCGCAATGCTACAAAAAGCGAATTCAAACCTAGTCATTCTAATCCGGTAAGTCAGGGAACAAGATGTCATCAATTGGCATTGTACACCATTTTTGAAGCGCCTTTACAAATGATGGCTGACAGTCCAACGGCTTATATGAAGGAACAGGAAAGCACTGATTTCATTGCTAAAACTCCGACTACTTTTGATGAAACAGTGGCTTTGGATGGAGAAGTTGGGAAATTTGTGACTATGGCTCGAAAAAAAGGGGCTACGTGGTATTTGGGCGCAATCACCAATTGGGATTCCAGAGAAGTAACCATAGATTTTTCATTCCTTGAAAAAGACAAAAAATATGAAGCCGAAATTTTCTCTGACGGACTGAATGCTGACAAAGCTGCTGTAGATTACAAAAGAGAAATTATAACTATAGATTCAATTACTAAACTAAAATACAGATTAGCAAGCGGTGGTGGATTAGCAGCAATAATTCAAGTAAAAAAATAATAAAAAATGGGACAAATTGTCCCATTTTTTTATACCAATATTTTCTCAATAGCATTTATTTCATCCAAAGAAAAATTCAAATTTTGCAGGCAGTCAATATTATTATTCAATTGCTGAACAGAACTGGCTCCTATCAACACTGAAGTAATTCGCTTGTCTTTTTGCAGCCAAGCCAAAGCCATTTGTGCCAAAGACTGATTTCGGTTTTTAGCAATTTCATTCAGCTGAATTAATTTCTGAATACGTTCCTGCGTAACCTCATCTTCTCTTAAATGTCCGTTTGGATTATGCGCTCTGGAATTTTCGGGAATTCCGTTCAAGTATTTATCTGTTAAAAGTCCTTGTGCCAAAGGAGAAAAAGCAATACAGCCCACCCCTTTTTCTTCTAAAACATTAAGTAAGCCATCTTCTACCCAGCGCACTAACATTGAATATTTCGCTTGATGGATCAAACAAGGTGTTCCCAGCTGTTTCAATACATCAACAGCTGCCCTCGTCTGTTCGTCCGAATAATTGCTGATTCCGACATATAATGCTTTTCCGCTTCTCACTGCATGATCAAGAGCCATCATGGTTTCTTCAATTGGAGTTTCAGGATCTGGACGATGCGAATAAAAAATATCCACATAATCAATATTCATCCGTTTTAAGCTCTGGTCTAAACTTGACAGCATATATTTTCTAGACCCCCAATCTCCATAAGGTCCATCCCACATGGTGTAACCTGCTTTGGTCGAAATTATAATCTCATCACGCAGATTTCCCTGAAAATTATGCCACAATATTTTACCAAAATTTTCTTCGGCAGAACCTGGAACCGGCCCGTAATTATTAGCCAAATCAAAATGAGTGATTCCTTTATCAAAAGCTTCTTTAGCAATACTCTCGGCATTTTCAAAATTATCTACTGAACCAAAGTTATGCCACAATCCTAAAGAAATTTCAGGCAGTAACAACCCGCTTTTTCCACATCTGTTATATTTCATTATTTAGATTTAATGGTTGAAGGTTTTAAAACTTAAAAATACAAAAAAATCACGCAGATTCAGCAGCTCATCTTAATCTGCCAAATCTGCGTGAAAATATTTTAAGACTTATTCGAAATCTATTTCAATTCAAAACCTTATTTTAATGCTTTACGAGTAATAATACTAAATTACTTAATTGCTTATTTTGATTTACAATTAGAAAGTAACTACTTTTATACACTCTAATGCCACAAATTTTGAAACTATTATTAAACTTTTTTGCCTTATTTTTTTTAGGCACGCTAATTTGTTTTCCCCAATCCCAAACTGTCTTTAAAAAGATAAATAAATCATCTGGACTGTCTAATGGCAGAATTACCAGCATGGCGAAAGAAAAAGACGGATTTGTATGGATCGGTACTAATAATGGACTAAACCGTTATGACGGTTTGGGTTTCAAAGTATATAACAAGAGAAACAGCACTATTGGATCCAATGATATTTCGGATATTTTAATTGACAGTAAAAACAGAATCTGGATTACAACCCTTGGAGGCGGATTGAATTATTACAATCCATTAAATGATACTTTTCAAATTTTTAAAAACAATCCCAACAATCCTAAATCGCTTATATCTGATAATGTCAGCACGTTAATTGAAGACTCAAAAGGACTTATCTGGCTCGGTACAGAAAAAGGACTGTGCTGTTTTAATCCAATTACCAAACAATTTGTTTCTTATACCAACCAGTTCGGCAACAATCAAACAAAAAAAAGCAACAGTATTACCAGCATTTATGAAGATAAAAATAAAAATTTATGGATAGGTACTTTTGGAAATGGATTGTTTTTATTCGATAAAGCTGAAAAAAAATTCACCCAGATTAAAGCTGAAAAAATACATGTTTCTGATTTCATAAATGTTATTTCGGCTTTAAATCCTGATAAAATTCTTATTGGAACCAGCGGAAGCGGTTTGCTGTTATATGATTTGGCGACACAAAAGTTTTCTGATTTTCTAAAAGACAATTTAGCTTTAAAACAAGAAATAAATATCGTCCGTTCCGTAAAAATAGACAGTAAAAATAATTTATGGATTGGTACTGATGGTAATGGTGTTTTTGAAGTTGAGTATCCCAATGCCAGTCATCCTGTGATTCATAACTATTTGTACAATCCGCAATTGGAAACCTCGCTTTCCGGCAATTCTATTTATGCCATAATTGATGATACCGACTCCAATATCTGGATTGGTACGGCATGGAACGGCATCAGCGTTTTAGATAAAAAAAACAGAAGCGAATTGCTGTTTAGCGATATTGTAGGTTTAAATCCATCGCCTGTACTTTCGATTTACAAAAAAAACAATGAACTATTTCTGGGTCTTGACGGCGAAGGACTGACAATTTTTAATACTGCATCAAATAAAGTCAGGTATTACAATGAAAAATATCATAATACGGCGATAAAAGGCCGGTATATCCAAAAAATTATCAAAACAGCAGATGGAATACTATGGCTGGGCACTTTTAAAAACGGGCTTGTCAAATTCAACAGCCAAAGTGATCAATTTGTGCAGTACAATCATAAATTTGAAAATAAAAGTTCTATCAGCTATGATGACGTAAGAGATATTATTGAAGATAAAGACCGAAATTTATGGGTCGCAACCTGGGGAGGCGGTCTGAATTATTTTGATACTAAAACAGAAAAATTCATCAGCTATAGAGAAAGTGCCAATAATAACAGAACCATAAACAATGACAACCTGATTGATATGGTTCAGGATGGAGACAAAATATGGATTGCTACTTTTGGAGGCGGATTAAATGTTTTTGATACTAAGAAAAAACTGTTTCATTATTTTAAACACAAAGATTCAGACTCAACAACGGTCAGCAATAACAATATCTTCTCTTTATGTAAAGATTCCAAAGGCTATTTGTGGATTGGTACTGCTGGCGGGGGTATAAACCGGATGAATTTAAAAACCAATAGAATTGAGCGTTTTGAAAAAAATGACAACATTAAATACCAAACGGTAACGGGTATTATTGAGGATGACAGCCATACCATTTGGTTTAGTACCAAACAAGGCATTATAAACTACAATTATTCGACCAATACCTTTAACAGCCTGCCTAAAATTACATCCGAGTTTCATATCAATTCTATTTTTAAAGACGAAAAAGGATGGATCTATTTTGGCGGAATTGACGGTGTCATTAAACTGAATCCTAAAACAATAGAAATGAACAGTAAGCCGCCAAAAGTGAAGCTTACTAATTTTAAATTATTCAATAAAGAAATTCCTGCTGAAAAAAATGGAATCTTAACCAAGGACATTGCATTTACAAAGGAAATCACGCTCGATCATAATCAGGATGTATTGACTTTTGAGTTTTCGGCATTGCTGTTTCCTTTTTCTAATAGCTGCGAATATGCCATTAAAATGGAAAATTTTGATGCAGATTGGCGTTTTATTGGAAAAGACCGAACAGCCACTTTCACTAATTTATCACCCGGTAACTATATATTTAAAGTAAAAAGTAAAGAAATAGGCGGGCAATGGGGGAAAGAATATGCCTCTGTGAGAATTCATATTTTAAGACCATACTGGTTTCAATGGTGGGCTTATTTACTTTATGGCGGTGTATTGGTTTTTCTGTTTTATTTATTTAGAAAATACACTATCGAATGGGAACGATTAAAAACTAATTTGGAGTTTGAGAAGCTGACTCACGAGAAAGACAAAGAATTATACAACCTGAAACAACAGTTTTTCACTAATATTTCGCATGAAATCAGAACACCTGTAACCTTAATTTTAAGTTCGATAAACAGATTGTTCGATAAAGGTGAAATGCTGGAAAGCAGACAGCTGAAATCGGCACATACCATTCGAAAGAACAGTAATTTATTGCTTCAATTGGTTAATGAACTTTTAGACATTAAAAAATTTGAAACAAATGATGTCCATTTAAAAATTACCGAAGGCGATTTTGTTTCGTACTGCAAAGAGATTTATCTGTCGTTTTCTGAAATTGCTTCAGACCGAGGTATCGAATATACTTTTGATTCGGAAAAACCAAAGATAGAATTGTGGTTTGACAAAAATCAATTCGAAAAAGTTGTTTATAATTTACTGACAAACGCTTTTAAATTTACCAAAAACGGCGGCACCATCAATATTGAAATAGAAACTGATGATGAAGCAGTTTATCTGATAGTGAAAGATACAGGAATTGGAATGTCCGAAGGAAATCTAAGTGAAATATTTAATCGTTTTTACCAAATTAAGAATGTAGAAACAGATGGAAAATCAGGATTTGGTTTAGGTTTATCTATTGCAAAAGAAATTATAGACCTTCATAAAGGCTCAATCGAAGTGAAAAGCGAAAAGGGCAAAGGAAGTGTTTTTGAAGTACGATTACTAAAATCCAATACTCATTTTTATGAAAATGAAATTGAAAAAACAACTCTTGTACCAAAGCAGGAATTGGATACTATTGCACATTTAAAACAAAAAACAGTAAAAAACGAAGTCAAAAAAGAAACCATTTTAATTGTTGAAGATAATATCGCGATTCAGGAATCATTAAAAGAAATATTGAATAATGAGTATGAAATCCTTCAGGCTTTTGATGGTGAAGAAGGTCTGAAAATTGCTTCCGAAAATTTTCCAGATTTAATTATAAGTGATGTAATGATGCCGGTAATGGACGGAATTGAATTTGTAAAAAAATTGAAATTAAACACTTTTACAAGCCACATTCCAATTATTATTTTAACGGCAAGAACTACAATACAAAACACAATGGAAGGCTTCGAAACAGGAGCCGATGATTATGTTGCCAAACCCTATGACGAAGAATTGTTAAAAGCAAGAATCAGTAATTTACTTAACAATCGAAAATTAATACGTGAAAAATTTATAAGTGATAATCTTTTAAATCCAAAAGAGCTCGCTATCAGTTCGCCTGACCAATTATTTCTGCAGCGTCTGTATACAAGTTTAGAACCCAAGCTGGAATCCAATGATCTAAAAGCAGAAGTAATTGCAAAAGAAATCGGGATGAGCCATTCGGTAATGTACAAAAAAATAAAAGCATTAACAGGACTGTCCTATGTAGAATTTATTCGTGATTACAGACTTTCGATCGCAAAACAGCTTATACAGGATTTGGGCTATTCCGTTTCCGATACCTGTTATAAAGTGGGCTATTCTGACCGCAAATATTTCAGTAAATTATTCAAAGAAAAGTTCAAAAAGAACCCTTCCGAATTCTTAAAAAAATAAAAACTTTTTTTGCGTTATACGTAATTTATTCAATCCTTTTTTCTCTATTTGATTAAAAATTAGCACTTCTCTGCCCAAAGCGACGAATTCCACACCCCTAATTAATGAAAGTGACCCTCATCAAAGCTCATAGAATCGAGGTAATTGCACCCAATGAATTTAGTAGGTTTTATTTTTAGCCAGTATCAAAAAATAACACATATTAAAACTAATCTAACCAATTTAAATTACATTTTTATGATGAACCGCTTTCGAAAAAGAAAGCGCTATTTCGATGTAAAACAACATTTTTTCATGGTATTGTTTTTATGTTTTACAATGGGCGCTTTTGGACAAAAATTAAAAGTTAATGGAATTATTACAGATGCCGCAACAGGAAGTACAATTCCAGGGGTAAGTGTAACTATTAAGAGTTCTAATCAGGGAACAACAACGGGATTTGATGGTAAATATCAAATTCAGGCAAATCAAAATGACATTTTGGTATTTTCTTTTATGGGATATCGAAAAGTTGAAATGACAACAAAAAAATCAGAAACGATTAACGTTCGTTTAGTAGAAGAGAATCAAAAACTAAATGAAGTTGTTGTTATTGGTTATGGAAGTACCAAATTGAAGTCTACTACAGCATCAGTAACTGCTGTGACGGCAAAAGATTTTAACAAAGGAAATATTGTTACTGCAGAAAATCTTTTGACAGGACGAGTTGCTGGTTTGACCATTACAACTGGTGGTGACCCAGGTTCTGGATCAACAATTAGAATTCGTGGAGGAGCCTCATTAGGAGCTTCAAACGATCCCTTAATCGTAATTAATGGTTTGCCGGTAGATAACAATACAATAGGAGGTTCCCGTTCTATTCTGAGTTCTATTAATCCTAGTGATATAGAGTCTTTTTCTGTTTTAAAAGATGCTGCTGCTACGGCTATATATGGTTCGAGAGCATCAAACGGTGTTATTATTATCACATTAAAAAGAGGAACTAAAACCCTTTCTGCAAGCTTAGACATGAACATGGGTGTTAATACAATTACTAATACAGTAGATGTTTTTGATGCTAACGAAATAAGAAGTTTGATAACTGAACAGGATCCAACATTATTACCTTTATTAGGAACAGCAAATACTGATTGGCAAAAAGAAATTTACAGAAACAGTATTTCTTCAAATTTGAATTTTTCTGTGAATGGAATGCTGTTTGACAAAGTTCCGTCAAGACTTTCTGTCGGCAGAACGCTACAAGAAGGTTTGATATTAACCTCAGGATTTGAACGCAGCAACGCTTCGATATCTTTGAATCCAAGTGTGCTGGATAATCATTTAAAAATTACTGTTAATGCAAATGCTTCTTTGGAAAAAAACAGATTTAACAAAGGAGTTCAGGGAACTGCGATAACTTTTGATCCTACACAGCCTGTTTATGATGCTAACTCTCCATTTGGAGGATACTTTCAATATTATAAAGATAATCATGACGGCGTTATCAACAAAAGTGATTTAACGGAACGCGCACCATTGAACCCGGTAGCAGATTTGATGCAGACCAACAGCCGAAGCGAGGTAAAAAGAATATATGGAAATGTAAAATTAGATTATACCTTCCATTTTTTACCTGAATTATCAGCAGTTTTAAATGTTGGTTTGGACAAAAGTTCAGCTGATGGTTATTCAAGAACTTCAGACCAGAATCCGCTTTCTCAGGCTGATGGACGTATTATAGGTTCGTCAACCGAATATTCTAATGAGCAGAGCAATAATTTATTAGATGGATATTTGGCCTATAAAAAAGCAATAGGAATCTTAAATTTTGATGTTACAGGCGGTTATTCGTATCAAAAATTTACGAATAAAAGATATGCTTCCAATGAATTACTGGACGACGGTGTAGATAGTTCTCCTGTTACAAACGTAGATCCGGATTTAGTTTTGATTGGATTCTTTGGAAGAACAAACTTTTCTTTTTATGATAAATACCTTTTTACATTTTCTTATCGTAGAGACGGTACTTCTCGTTTTAGTGAAGAAAACCGTTGGGGTAATTTCCCTGCAGCAGCTTTTGCTTGGAAAATCAAGGAAGATTTATTTCCAGAATCTAAAACACTATCTAATTTAAAATTAAGATTGAGCTGGGGTGTAACCGGACAGCAGGACATCGGGCGTGACAATTTAGATTTGTATATGGCAAGATACATTAGAGGTTTACCTACTTCTCAATATATTTTTGGAAATACAATTACAAATATTGGAATACCGCAATTTAGAAATGAAAATCTAAAATGGGAGGAAACTACAACTTATAATGCTGCTATCGATTTTGGAATGTTTGACGATAGATTAACAGCTACTGTTGAAGGTTTTTACAAAGAATCTAAAGACCTGCTTGCTAATGCAGCTATTTCAGATGGTTCTAACTTTAGTAATTCGGGATTCCAGAACATTGGTGATTTTACATCAAAGGGAATTGAATTTTCTATAAATGGAGATATAATTAAAAACCCAAAGGGATTTAATTGGAATGCTAATTTTAACAGCACTTTTATAAAAACACAAATTAATAGTCTGGCATTAGGTCAGGATCAGTTCATGGGTTCAACAGGCTCAGGTACAGGATCTACTGCACAGATACACAGAGTAGGTTATACTCCTTATTCTTTTTATGTGTACAAACAAATTTATAATGAAGCCGGTAAGCCAATTGAGGGAGCGTATGCCGATCTGAATGGCGATAATGCAATCACTAGTGCTGATTTATACATTCATCACAATGGTATGCCAACAGTAAGTATGGGATTTGCATCAAATATGACATATAAAAACCTGGATTTATCTTTTAATATGAGAGCAAATTTAGGTAATTACATATATAATGCTGCTAATGCTTCAAGAGCACAATATAATTTACTAAGAAACAGTTCAGTTGTATCCAACATACCAACTTCTGTTTTAGATACCAATTTCCAGTCTAACGAAGCCGTATTATTATCTGATTACTACATCGAAAATGCTTCGTTTTTAAAAATGGACAATGTAACCCTTGGATATACTTTTAAGGAAACTTTTAGTGCTCAATCCTCTATACGTTTAACTGCTGGTGTACAAAATGTATTTACTATCACCAATTACTCAGGTTTAGATCCGGAGGTATTTGAAAACGGAATCGATAATTCAATAACTCCGCGTCCAAGAACTTTCTTGGTTGGAGCTAATATGAAATTTTAAAAAGAAACAGTATGAAGAATATAATAAAACATAAAGTAATTTACATCTTAGGAACTGTATTAGTGCTTGCTGGCTGTACAAATGATCTTAATATTGACATTAAGGATCCTAATGTATTACTGGTAGAAAACTTTTATTCTACGCCAGAATCTTATAAACAGGGTTTGGCGGGTGTGTATGGTAATTTAACTTTAACGGGGGCCACAGGACCGGGAAGTTCTAATATTGCAGGACTGGATGCAGGAACAAGCCAATATGGTAGAGGTCTTTGGAACATGCAGGAACTAACAACAGATGAAGTTAAATGGTCATGGGAAAATGATCCGGGATTAAAAGGATTAAACAATGACACCTGGACATCAGACAATGTGGTTATAAGAGGTTTTTTTGGAAGATGTATGACCGAAGTGGCTTTTGCTAACGAATATTTAAGACAAACATCTGATGCTAAATTGGACAGCCGTGGCGTAAGTACTGAACTGCGCAGTGAAATTAAAACCTACAGAGCCGAAGCCCGTTTTTTAAGAGCATTATCCTATTACCATTTAATGGATTTATTTGGTAAAGCAGGATTTGTTACAGAAAATGATCCTGTTGGCGCTTATCAATCACCACAATATGGACGCCCTGAATTGTTCGCTTTTATAGAATCTGAATTAAACGCAATTATTCCAGATTTAAAAAATGCACGTCAAAATGAATATGCCAGAGCTGATAAAGCTGCTGCATGGATGTTACTGGCTAAGATTTATCTGAACGCAGAAGTTTTTATTGGTCAGAAAAAATACGATCAGTGTCTTGCGAACTGCAAAAATATAATTGATGCAGGATACATCTTATCTCCGGTATATGCCAATAACTTTAATGCAGATAATAATAGCAATTCAGCTAAAAACGAAATTATTTTCCCTGTAGTTTCTGATGGAGTTGTGACTCAAAATTACGGTCCAACTACAGTTATGATTAATGCGCAGGTAGGATCATTAGAACAAAATGGAGCTAGTTTTGGTGTTGCAGGATGGGCAGGAGGACTTAGAGTCACCAAGCAATTCTCTGAAACTATGTTAAATGGAAACTATGCAAAAGATGATAGAAATACCATTATCAGTAAAGACCGAACCATAGAATTGACAGATATGAACAATTATGGAACGGGATATATTACCGCAAAATGGTCTAATAAAACATCAACTGGAGCAAATGGTTCTGCAACTGAAATGGTTGATACCGACTTCCCTATGTTTAGATTAGCCGATGTGTATTTAATGTATGCCGAAGCCGTTCTTAGAGGAGCAACAGGAGGTTCATTAACTACAGCAAGAGACTATTTTAATCTATTGCGTACCAGAGCAAACAATACAAAAAAGATATTGACTAGTGATCTTACTTTAGACTTAATTCTTAATGAAAGAATGGTAGAATTGTATGGTGAAGCTCACAGAAGACAAGATTTAATTCGTTTTGGAAAATTCACCGGAGGAACTTACAATTGGTCTTGGAAAGGAAACGTAGTGAGCGGTATTGCAATTAGCGATATATACAAAGTATTTCCAATCCCTAAAGCGAGTATAGCTGCTAATCCAAATCTGATACAAAACACTGGTTACTAAAAAAAGATAAAAAAATCAAAAATATAGATACAATGAAAAAACTAATCTTACTATTTATAGCACTTATAAGTTTAAATGCTTGTTCTGATGACAATTCACCAGTTTTTACTGCAAAACCTGATGCAGACGGGATCGCATTTACCAATGCTTTTGCTGCCAATTATTTAATATCACAGGCCACAAAAGACAACGTAGCCGATCGATTTATGTGGGAATCTGCAGACTTTGGAGTGCCGACAAATATTACTTATGAACTTCAAGGTGCTACAAAAGCAGATTTTACAAACTTTAAAGTTGTGGGTACTACCAGCGAAAAGAATATAGCAGTTACTGTTGCTAAATTATTAGATTTTGCCAAAGACCTAGGACTTGATGACAATCCTGCAACAACTAATGCAGACGGTACTCCAAATAATACCGGGCAGGTATACTTTAGATTGAGAGCAACTGCGGGCACAACTGGAGCTAATGAAACTTTATCAAAAATACAAGCTGTTACTATTAAATGGATTGAAACTGTGGCTGCAGGAAGCAGCTGTCCTTCTCTTTTTGCTGTTGGAGAAGCTTTGACAGATATAGGCTGGAATTTTAAACCAGCTGGAGAAATGAAATGTACTAACAATGTTGTACAGATAAAAGCAAAATTAGCTAAGGGGAACTTTAGATTTTTCCAAGAATCAGGAAATTGGTCATCTGCTTTAGGTTATTCACATTATAAAGGAGAAGGCTATGCTATCGATGTAAACTTAGAAAATGCTTTAGACAATGACAGCAACTTTAAATTCGTCGGAACTCCTGGAATCTATACAATTACTATTGACAACACTAAAAAAACAATTGTATTAACAGCTTCAACTTCTCTTTGGACAGTAGGTGGAGCAGTACCGGGCGGATGGAATTTTGACGCTGCTAAAACCATTCAATTTGTTGAGGCTACTCCAGATATCTGGTCAGCATCTATTACATTATCAAATGATGTCTTCCGATTTTTCCACATATTTGGTACTTGGGATACCAAAAACAACTTTGCTTCTTATTCAGATGCAGGTTACAAAATCAATGCAAATTTGGTAAACGACGGAAGCGGAGATGCTAATTTTAAATTTGTTGGAACACCCGGCACCTATAAATTAACAATTAATGGTATTGCTAAAACAATTACCCTAGAATAAACTTAATACTGTTATGAAATGAGCATAGTCTAAAATTGGCATAAATTGAAAAATCTTCAAATACCAATAGCAGCTATGCTCATTCCATATTCCAATAAAAAACAAATAGTGTCAATATATGAAAAGAGTAATGAAATTTTACATCAATACATTTGCAATTCTAGCCTGCTTCAATTTAGGCTCTTGCCAAAGTGATGGTGGAACGACAGAAAAAGATCCCGTAGTGACTCCTCCAGTTACCGAAAATGTTTCTTTTTATTATGGTGCAGATCTTTCGTATGTAAACGAAATGGAAGATTGCGGTGCCATTTATAAAAACGATAAAGGGGCTGCGCAGGATCCTTATAAAATTTTTAAGGAAGCCGGCACAAATTTAGTCCGGGTTCGTTTATGGCACAATCCTACTTGGACAAATTATTCCAATTATAATGATGTGAAAAAAACAATTTCCAGAGCAAAAGCCCAAGGAATGAATGTTCTGCTGGATTTTCATTACTCTGATTCATGGACAGACCCAGAAAAGCAAAAAATTCCAGCAGCTTGGGAAAGCCAAATGAACAACAAAGAGGCCTTAGGGAAATTATTATACGATTACACCTATGAAACCTTAAATAATTTATCCAAAGAAAACCTGCTGCCTGAAATAGTGCAAGTTGGAAATGAAATAAATCCAATGATTTTACAAGGAGCGACTCTAGTTTGGCCAATTGACTGGACGCGAAATTCTTATCTTATCAACAAAGGAATTAAAGCTGTACGTGATATTTCAAAAGAAAAAAACAAGAAAATAGATGTTATGCTTCATATTGCACAGCCCGAAAATGCCTTATGGTGGTTTAAGGATGCTGCTGCAAATGGGATTACAGATTTTGACTGGATTGGAATATCCTACTACCCTAGTTATTCTAAATATACGCTGGACGATGTTTCGACACCTCTCAAAACGCTTATAAGCACTTATAAAAAAAGACTGATGATTGTTGAAACGGCTTATCCATTTACTTTAAACAATAATGACAACGCCAGCAACAACCTTGATTCCAAAGCCTTAATCAATGGATTTACCGCCACCCAAGAAGGACAATTAGGTTATCTAAAGAAACTAAAAGAAGTCGTAGCTGCTGCTGGAGGCGAAGGCATCGTTTATTGGGAACCGGCATGGGTTTCAACAACCTGCAAAACACTTTGGGGAACAGGTTCTCACTGGGACAATGCTACCTTATTTGACAATACTAATAAGGCAACTTTAGGGATGCAGTTTTATAATGGCTCTAAATAATTTACAGCCAACTGACATCCATTATAAAAATTAAATATCGAATATTTGCAATGAAACAGTTTAGAACTCTTCTATTCGCTTTTTTTATAGTAATACAAATTTCCTTTTCTCAAGTACGCACAGTAAGAGAATTGGATAACAATTGGAAATTTCAAAAAGGAGATTTCGAGAATGCTTTTCAAACCAATTTTAATGATTCAAAATGGGAAACAGTAACTGTCCCGCATGATTGGGCAATTTACGGTCCTTTTGATAAAGAAATTGACAAACAGAGTGTTGCAATTGTTCAAAACGGCGAAAATACAGCGTCTGAAAAAACAGGCAGAACTGGCGCTTTACCTCATGTAGGCACAGCTTGGTACAGAAATAAATTTACGGTTTCGGCTACGGAAAAAGGTAAAAAAGTGATTTTACTTTTCGAAGGTGCTATGAGTGAACCGCAAATTTATCTAAACGGCAAAAAAGTGGGCGAATGGGCCTATGGCTACAGCTATTTTTATTTTGACATAACTGATTTTATCACAGCTGGAGAGAATACTTTGGCTGTTAAGTTAACCAACAAAGAATTTGCTTCACGCTGGTATCCGGGTGCTGGTCTGTATAGAAAAGTAAGCCTTATTATCAAAAATAAGGAAAGCATCGACCAGTGGGGAACTTCTGTCACAACACCGTTTATTAGTAAAGAAGAGGCCAAAGTAAATATAAAAACAAAAGCTTCTGGAGAAAATGGCTATTTGGTTACTACTATTTTTGATGCCAATGGCCAAAAAGTAAGTTCAGATAAAGCTGTAACTCCTTTTGGAACTGAATTTGATCAAAACATTAAAGTCCAAAATCCGAAGCTATGGAGTCCAGAAACTCCTTATTTGTACAAAGCCGTTTCACAATGGTTTATAGGCAGCGAACTGAAAGATGAAGTTACTACCCGCTTTGGAATTCGTGATATAAAATACGAAGCCAATAAAGGATTTAGTTTAAACGGTGAGATTAGAAAGTTTAAAGGCGTTTGTCTGCACCATGATTTAGGTCCTTTGGGAACAGCAGTAAATGTGGCAGCTTTACGCCGTCAGTTAACGATACTGAAAGATATGGGCTGCAATGCAATCCGCAGTTCTCACAATATGCCTTCATTAGAACAATTAGAATTATGTGATGAAATGGGTTTCATGTTTCTAGCAGAAAGTTTTGATGAATGGGCAAAACCAAAAGTTCAGAATGGATACAATCGTTTTTTTGAACAATATGCTGAAAAAGATATCGTCAATCTAGTTCGTGCAACCCGAAATCATCCGTCTATTGTAATGTGGAGTTCTGGAAATGAAGTTCCTGATCAATGGGGAGAAGAAGGTGTAAAACGAGCCAAATGGCTGCAGGACATTTTCCACAGAGAAGATCCTACAAGACCAGTAACCGTTGGTATGGATCAGGTAAAAGCAACTATGGAATCAGGTTTTGGAGCTTTGCTAGACGTACCAGGATTAAACTATCGTGTTCATTTATATGAGGAAGCGTTTAAAAAATTCCCGCAGGGATTTATTTTAGGTTCTGAAACGGCTTCTACCGTTAGTTCAAGAGGAATTTATAAATTTCCAATAGTACAGGCCAAAGACAAACAATACCCAGATTTTCAATGCTCTTCTTATGATTTGGAAGCCTGCAGCTGGTCCAATGTACCCGATGAAGATTTTGTTTTACAGGATGATAAGCCTTGGGTTATAGGCGAATTTGTCTGGACAGGTTTTGATTATTTAGGGGAACCCACTCCTTATGATGAAAAATGGCCTTCCCGCAGCTCTTATTTTGGAATCAACGATTTAGCAGGATTACCAAAAGATAGATTTTATCTGTACAAAAGCCGCTGGAACAAAAGCGAGAAAACCTTACACATTTTACCGCATTGGAATTGGGAAGGACGCGAAGGTCAGGTAACGCCAGTATTTGTATATACTAGTTATGACAGTGCCGAGCTTTTTGTAAATGGAAAAAGTATGGGCATTCAAAAAAAGAATAACTCAACACCACAAAACAGATACCGTTTAATGTGGATGGATGTGAAATACGAACCTGGAACCGTAAAAGTTGTGGCATTAGATAAAGATGGCAAAGCAGTTGCAGAAGAGGAAATTCATACTGCTGGAAAAGCCTACAAAATAGTACTTGATCCTGACAGAAAAACAATCAAAGCCGATGGTAAAGACTTGTCTTATGTTACGGTTTCAATTGTGGATGAAAAAGGAATTCCTTGCCCAACAGCAGCCAATCAACTGCAATTTAAAGTTAATGGAAAAGGAACTTACAGAGCGGCATGCAATGGAGATGCAACTTCGTTAGAATTATTTCATCTGCCAACAATGAAAGCGTTTAGCGGGAAAGCAGTAGTACTTGTTCAATCGCTGAAAGAAGCTGGAAACATAGAACTTACTGTTAGTGGAAAAGGACTAAAAACCGCGGCGGTAACTATTAGTTCTTCGAACTAGAAGGTAGTGTCTCACTAACTGTGTAATTAAAAAAAATGATGGGATTTTAAAATCCCATCATTTTTTTTAATTACACAGTCTTATGAAAAAAGAAGATCTATTATCGGATGAATTTTTACTTCAATTCAAAACCGCTTTCTAATCCTTTATCAGAGCTTCCTCCAACCATAATTTTAAAAGTTCCCGGTTCTACCAAATAATTTCCGTCATTGTCATAAAAACCAAGTTCTTTATCGGTTAAAGTAAAAGAAACTGTTTTGGTCTCTCCTTTTTTCAAATTAATCAATTCAAATCCTTTCAGCTCTTTTATCGGGCGGATAATACTCGCATAATCATCATGAATATACAATTGCACCACTTCTTTTCCATCATAATTTCCTGAATTGGTAACTCCAACAGAAACCTGAACTGGCTCTCCTTTTGCGAAAGCAGTTTTACTTAACTTCAGATTTTTGTATTCGAATGCTGTATAACTCAAACCAAAACCAAACGGAAATAAGGGTGTTTTTTCGACATCTGTATAATGCGACCAAAACACATTTTTATCACTATTTACTGGTCTTCCAGTACTGTATCTGTTGTAATAAATCGGAACCTGACCCACATTTCTTGGGAAAGACATTGGCAGTTTTCCGCTTGGATTATAATCGCCGTATAAAACCTGTGCTACCGCATTTCCGGTCTGCGTTCCTAAGTGCCATGCCTCAACAATGGCAGGAACATGTTCTGCAGCCCACGGAATACTCAACGGACGGCCATTATTTAAAACCAATACGATATTTGGATTTACTTTATAAATTTCTTCCAATAATTCCTGCTGCAGACCAGGCAGATTAAGATCAGTTCTGCTGCGTCCTTCACCGCTTTGAAAACCGTGTTCTCCCAAAACCATCACAACAGCATCTGCTTCCTTAGCCGCTTTTTTAGCTGCTTCAAAACCGCTTTTATCAGTAGTATTGAAAACAACCTCATCTAAAAACGAAATTTTGCCCACAGTTAAGTCTGCTCCTTTTTCAAAAGTCAGTTTATTATCTTTATACTGCTGCATTCCTTCTAAAACCGAAACTGCCGTATTATCATCTGATGCTATTCTCCAGCTTCCCAATGGACTGGTTTTATCATTCGCTAAAGCCCCAATCAAAGCTATTTTTTGACCAGATTTCTTTAGCGGCAATAAATTTTTATCGTTCTTTAGCAATACGATAGATTTTTTGGCCATGTCCAAAACGCCTTCGTTATTGGCTTTGCTTCCTATAACTTCTTTTTCACGTTTTTCGTCACAATATCTGTACGGATCATCAAATAGTCCCAATTCAAACTTCACACGCAAAATTCTGCGCGCCGCATCATCTACCAGAGCCTCTTTAACTTTTCCTTCTTTAACCAAATCAACTAATTTTGCAACATATAAATACGATTCCATATCCATATCTGATCCCGCAACTACCCCTTTCAAAGCAGCATCTGCCTCATCTTTGGCATAACCATGCGCAATCATCTCGCGAATTGAAGCATAATCCGAAATTACAAAACCGTCAAACTTCCATTTTCCTTTCAGAATATCTCTCTGCAAAAACACATTTCCTGTTGCTGGAACGCCATTCAGCGTATTAAAAGAATTCATAAACGTACGAACTCCTGCATCAACAGTGGCCTTAAACGGCGGTAAAACCGAATTATACAATTTAGAATTACTGATATCCACAATATTGTATTCTAGTCCAGCCTCAACATAACCGTAGGCAGCAAAGTGTTTCGCACAGGCAGCAATAGTGTTTACTTTTGCCAAATCTGCAATGGTTTCACCCTGAAAACCCTTAACTCTGGCAGTCGCAATTTTACTTCCCAAATATGGATCTTCTCCTGCACCTTCCATCACACGCCCCCAGCGGGCATCATTTGCTATATCAACATTTGGCCCAAAAGTCCAGTTAATTCCAGATGCCGAAGCTTCATCAGCCGCAATAGCCGCCGATTTTTTAATCGCTTCCAAATCCCAGCTTGCCGATTCTGCGAGCGGTATGGGACTCAATGTCTTATAGCCGTGAATCACATCAAACCCAATAATCAGCGGAATCCCCAATCGGGTTTCTTCAACTGCAATTTTCTGTACAGCGCGTACATTTTTCACTCCGCGAACCGTCAGCATAGAACCAACTAATCCTTTGCGTAAATGCTCATATTTCAACTCGGCAGTACCGCCTTTTGGTGCTGGCCCGGTCACTTCCCAAAATCCGTTGTATTGGTTCATTTGTCCCACTTTCTCTTCCAGTGTCATTTGCTTCAACAGCAAATCAACGCGCTCTTCAATAGGTTTAGTTTTGTCTAAATGAGGTAATTTTTGTGCAATCATAGTTCCAATTGTAATCAGGGTAAAAATCCCTGCCGTAATTATTTTTTTCATTTTAAGAGTTAAGGGTTTATTTTTTTACATCATTTAAAAAACTAACTGTTCTGTCCTAATTACTTGGGCGTGACCACAATCAACAAAGGGGGCTACTTTAGAAATCGTTATCGCCCCCTTTATTGATCGCGGTCGGGCTATCACGAGCGCTATGGCGCCTTGTTCTATCCCTCACGCAGCTCTACGGATTTCAAGACCTTTTTATTCTTACCAGATTAAAAACGAATCAAGCTCCATAAAAAACAGAAAGCAATTTACCTTTCTAATTCTATCTTCAATAAAACAAATGATGCAAAAAACTAAGACAAATGTGTCTTTTTGTACTAAAATAAAATGAAATTATTCTGTTATAAAAGACGAAGCAGGCAAATCCGCTTTATTAAAAAGACTTCCCTGATCAGTATTTTTCCAGGCATAACGCACTTTAACCGGTGCTTTCACCTTATCCGACTGTACTATTACTGCATTATTTTTGATAACAGCAGCAGCTTTATAAAACACATTGTCACTTCCTGCCACTTCAAACAAATCAGCTTTCTTGTCCTTAAAATACAAACCATCTGCATAATCAAAAGTGACTGTTATTTTATTTTTTTCAACGGCAATTGCTTTATAAAGCGGTCCGTTTACCAATGCTGTATTCGTTTTGTAGGTATTTGCCAAAGCCAAATTAGCCAAACGAATCCCCACCGATTTTTTATCCTTTGGATGAATATCATCTATAGGCGAAATATCACTCGTGATTGCCATTCCCGTGTTCGGAACTTCCTGCAGAACTTTTCGCTGTGCATTGCGAATAATAGAACCTCCAAAATGATCTTCTCCATATTTATAAGGTGCAATCTGTACAAAATAAAACGGGAAATCATACTTCCATAATTTTCTCCACGAAGTGATTAAAGCCGAAAGCGTTTTATCATAAACCGTCGATCCCACATTGCTTTCTCCCTGATACCACAATGCTCCCGCTATTTTAAATTTTGTAAGCGGATAAATCATCGCATTAAAAGCGCGTCCCGGCTGGTTTGGCCCGTAGCTTTCTTCTTTTCTTGTCTTAGCTGCTTCCAATAAAACTGCATCGTTCTGAATCACCTCTTCCGACGTCCAAATCTCAGCCGGCGTTCCGCCCCAATTGGACGAAATCAAACCAATGGGTACATTTTTCAATTCTTCCTGCAGGCGTTTTCCAAAAAAATAGCCCACAGCACTAAAATATTTCATCGTTTCCTGCGAACATTCCGTCCAAGTTCCTGATATATTATTTTGCGGTGCAGTAGCGGTTAATTTAGGTACCAAAAAAAATCGGATGTTAGAATTCACGGCATTTTTTACCGCTTCATCACCATTCTCGATTCCCCAACTGGCATTCATTTCCATATTGGATTGTCCTGAACAAATCCAAACTTCGCCAATCAGAATGTTTTTCAGAACGATTTCATTGTAGCCTTTTATGGTGATTGTATAAGGCCCTCCTTCTTTTGGAGTCGGAATAACAATTTCCCATTTCGCCTGATTGCTGGCTTTAATTTTATAGGTTTCATTATTCCAGCTTGGCATAACCACAACTTCTTCCTGCGGATTAGCAAATCCCCAAATAGTAACTTCACTATTGCGCTGCAAAACCATATTATCCGAAAAGATATTCGGAAGCGTAACATTTGCGGAAGCAGTATTCGAAAATATCAGGAAAAAAATAAAGGCAATTATCTTATTTTTCATTTGTGTATTATATTGTTTTTTTATTTGTCAAATGGAATTCGCATACAAACTTCCCTTTTTGATTAGAGCTTCTTAGGAATGCTCATTTCATTTAATAACTTTTTAAAATAAGGAATTAATTGGTTGGCCATCACTTTATCATCAGCGATATCGGGATGGTAGCCACAGCCTTTTGGAGACATAGGCTGGAATTCGAACAGCGCAATTGGTTTGTGTGTTTTATCATTTTCAAAAGCCTGAATCACTCTTTTAAGACATTTTACCAAAGTTACATTTCGCTCTCCCGAAACCATCGGACTATTCAGTAAAACAATTCTGGTGTTAGGCGCGTGTTTGTAAACCGTTTTGATAAAATCAATATAATTTGAAACGTATTTTTCCTCATTAAACGGCAATCTCGCTTTTTTCCCATCACCATCTGAAAGATCATTGGTTCCCAAACAAATGCTCACCAAATCGGGCTGAAAAGCAAAATCATAGGGTTTTGAAGTATCCTTATTCAGATATAAATTTTCATACACATCCGGAATATTGGGTTCGTTCTGATGTTCATCATTCCAGTTGCGGTACATCCCGTAACCAGAAACAGAACTCAATACAAAATCGACATTTAATGCCCTGGAAAGCACTGGCCCATACGCCCAATATCCATTATGCTGATCGTACCAGTCTCCACTGCCGCAAGGAATTGCAGAGGTATCATTACCATAACCGCAAGTTATGGAATCACCTATCAGTTCAATTTTTTTCTTCTTTTTGGATGCAGTGCTTTCTATTAGCTTCGCTGTTGTTCCTGCAAATAAAACACCGCCGTTAGCTGCTTCGGTAGCTTTATAAATCGAAAGATGATGTGTTTTTTTACCATTGGGTACAGCAATTGGAAAAGATTTCGCATCGCCTTTTTCTATTCGTACTCTCCCAATATATTTACCATCAAGTTCCAAGGAAACATAATTTTGGTGATCCTCGATGCTTTGCAGTAAAACTGCACAGGAGTTTCCTTCAAAATCAAAAGACACTGATGAAGCGGCACCAATAAGCACCACTTTATTGTCCTGCATTTTTTCGACTCTCCCCAGATATTCAAAAAGCGATTGAGTTTCTCCCTTTTTCTGAGCAATAGAAAAGGACGAAATGGCAATCAATAAAAATATAAGGTGTTTTTTTTTGTAATTCATAATCTTTTAGGACTTTCATAATACTATTGACAACAAATATAAAGCGAATGCAATTCAAGATTAGATACTATTTTTTCAAATTATAATCAAAAAATTACTTGTATCCATTACGTTGGAATAATAAAACAAATATTTTCTTGCAATACATCTTTATTATGAATACTTAAAAACTGTCATTTCACTTGAAAAGGACACTAGAGAAACCAAAAAAAAACCACCAAATGATTTTTGGTGGTCTTATCAAGACTAGTTATGTGTATTGTCAAAAAAATTATTTTTGATCAAGAATAAAATCTACAGTAATAGTAACATCTTCAGACACTTTACTTTTCACAATACTGGGTATTTTTATATTAAAATCTTGAGCTTTGACGGTAAAACTATTGGTAACATACAATTTTCCATCTTTCAAAATTAAAGTGATTTTAGTTTTAATCTTTTTGGTGACACCATGTATGGTCAAATCCCCCTCCAAATCGTATTTTCCGGAAGTGTACAATTTTGAAGCATCAAAATTTATAATTTTTCCTTTAAAAGTAGCTTTTGGGTATTTGGAAGATTCAATATAACTTTCATTAAAATGTTCCTCCATCAAAGGGACTTTAAACTTGAAAGCCTTTACCAAAGCCAATGCGGCAAATTCACCATTCGACTCATCAAGAATCGCAGAAACCGAATTATTTACAGCCGCAACAGGTTCGAAAGAAGGTACGGAGGCCTCAAATTTTATTTCTCCAGTTCTAGTCATCATCTTTTGAGAGAAAATTATATTTCCCACAAAAATACATCCTATCAAGAGTGCTAACTTTTTCATCTGTTTTGAATTATTTTTCTACAAATCCATTGCTTACCCAAAGCTTAATCAAATCAATATTAGGCTGAGGCAATTTCCCTCCCTGAGGCATTCTAATGCCACAGTTTTCCCCTTCTATTCTACAAACCAAATTATTAACCAAGCATGCACTTCTTACTCCTTCATAGGTCTCCAAATTAGGAAATTGATTGGTTCCATAGTGGCAGCTTGTACAATTATTGGTTATAATTGGTTTTATATTGGCAGCATAAGTAGGATTGCTAATTTGTCCGGCTACTTCGCTATAAGTATTGGACTCACACGAAGCAATAAATACGCTACATAATACTATCAAAACTATTTTTATTTTTCCCATCAGAATATCGTATTAATTTTAAAAAACCCTGTACAAATTAAATCCAAAATAAAGGCTTCCCCCGCTCCAATCTCCAATAGCATTTGAAAATACATAAACATCGTTCATCGTCTGACAATTAGAGAACACTAACTGAAAAATATGCCCGCCGGTTTCAATATCCAATCCCACCGAAAGTAAATCATGATAAACCGTGTTTTCTGGTGCATCTATTCGGGGCGCATATTCTAAATTCACACTTAGCCTTTTTGTGAATTTGTATCTTCCTCCCATCCCCACTACAAATTGATTTTCCTTTTCGGTAATTTGGTCATATAGGTTTTTATGAATATAAATTGATGTTAGTTCCGCCGAAAACTTAGGGGAAAACTTTCTAGAAACCAATAATTGGGTAGTATAGGCCAAACGGTTATTAAATTCCAAATTCGGATATATATCTGTGCTTAAGTTTGTATTAATATCCATAGTGTTGTAGCCCACAATCGTGACAGGAAACCCATCAGTTTCCTGGCTTTTCAGTCTATATTTCGCTGTAAGTTCATAAATTTTATTATTGGTTTGCCGTGATACCCCAATTGACAACCAATTGGTCACACCATAAATCCCTCCTATTTTTGTGTAGGCATCATCCAAACCAAAGAAATTGTCCAACCCCTCGGTCAAATCACCAAACCGGTGTGAAATCAATACATACCATTCTCCTTTGGCTGTTAATTTAGTTGATTGCATGTTACAAATTTGCAGTCCTTTGAAACCTGCAATTTCAACTTGCTTTTCTTTGGGTTTTACGGTGTCCAATTCCTTTAACAAATCATCTTGCGCTGACGCATGTCCAATAACTGAAAGACCAAACACTAGGGATAGAAGTAATTTTATGTTCATTTAATTTATTTTTTTTATTACAAAACATTGATCCAATTTTAATTCCCCCATCAAATCATCATAGCCTATAATCCTTCCTTTTATAGTGATTATTTGATTGTTCATAATAGATGTATCCAGATTTTTCATACTACAGATAATTCTCTCGTCCAAAATAACCTCATTACCATTTATATCAGTGATTTTTCCTTTTATCGCTACCGCTTTTTCGAGGTATTTTTTATTTGCCATTTCTATGTTTGTGGTAAACTCCGACGTAATAGATGCTGAAGTTACCGTAAAATTTGTTTTTTCATCTTCCAGATGTCTCACTCCGCTATGCATAACATAATAATAGCCGATTAAGCTAATCAGACCAATTCCAATCAGAAACAAAAAAAATAATACGATTCTTTTATTCATTACTTTTCTTTTTTAAACTGCAAAAATTTATTTGAAAAAACAAAAAAACAAGCACTGACAAATAATTGTATTCCTTTTTCAGGGTTTACACAATTATGACGATTAAGTTTTTTTTTGAGAGCTTGGCCATTTTGGCTTTAAATGTATTGTGTACAAATCTTATCTTTATGAAACAAAACTTTAATTAGGCATTCCGTTGGCTATCCATTTATTGATCAAATCAATATTTGCCTGTGATAATTTTCCTCCTTTAGGCATTACCAAAGGGTCACCGGCTGGTTTTTCGATTCTTTCTTTAATTGTGGCTGCTTTGGCACTCACCTGTGCATAAGTTTGTAAAGGAACTGCACTGTTTTCTCCACCTGGGCTATGGCAGGATACACAGTTTCCATCTATGATTGATTTAATATTTGCAGTATAAGTGGGTTTATCTCCAGTGGCTGGAGGAGTTACGGGAGTTGACGAATCATCACCTCCTCCACTACATGACATTATTGATAAAGCAAAGACTAAAACGGAACAAGTTGTTTGCATTTTTTTCATGGTCAAACAATTTTTACTGATTAATAAAAGAACGATTTCAACCTAAGACAGAATAGTTTCCTCATCCTAAAAAGTATATTTTAACCAATAGAAACTATTTAAAACAACAGAAGCAAATTTTAAACATTTAACATAAAATTAAATAAAAAATTAAAAATAAACAAAACAAACAGACATTACAACAACAAATAGTTTTTTTTATTAAATTAATCAAAATAATAGAGAATTAACCTACAAGAAAATGACGATTTTTTTCTTTGTAACTCAATAATGGTAAAACTGAGTTTAAAAAAATGATTGACAACAACTTATATACCTGAACTCGATTAATAAAAAATTGCTAATTGGTTAGTTTTAACTGTTTCGTATTTCAACGAAGGTTTTTTGGGTAGAAAATTATAAGCAATTATTCCAGCAATAAGATTTGACAAAAAGTTAGTAAATGAACGATGTCTAGAGTGTTCAACTTGGCAAATATTTTTAAGTTCATCGTTAACGGTTTCGATTATTGAGCGTTTACGAAGTAAAATCTTATCACTCATTTCCATCAAACTATTTTTCATATTATTGCGAATGCTTGTAATTAATTGGATTCCATCAACAAATAATAATTGGGAGAGTTTTTCGCTTATATACCCTTTATCACCAAATAACTTTCCAAAAATAGCATTCAAAAAACCCTCATTTTTCAGTGGTTCTCTATCATCAACATTAGCTTGAGTTACAGCAAAGCTTAATAATTCTCCTTTGTCATTAATAATTATATGGAGCTTAAAGCCATGAAACCAACCCATTGTAGATTTACCAGTAGTGGCAATGCCTTTGAAAACTTTATTTCTACTGACTCGTTTGTTCTTACAAATTCTTATTGGTGTTGAGTCTATAAATGAAATTCCTGTACAATTGCCTAAACAACAAGTTTTGGCAAAAATAGTCATAGGTAAAAGAACACTTTGTATCAGTTCTAAAAAACGATTATAAGAAACTGTGTTTGGAAACTCATTTTGCATATGCTTTTGAACATAAAAAATATAATAGTGCTTGAAACAACGAAAACCACTCAAATGAAAAAGTAAATAAATTGTAATTACTTCAGATTTTGACATAATCGAAGGACGTTTGGAAGGCTTTCCTAGCAGAAAAGGTTGTGTAGTTTTCTCAAAATCTTTACAAAATTCATCAACAATAGAGAAAATATCAGTAATTTTATCGAAACAAATCATAAGGCGGAATTTAGTTAAGTATTTAATTGTCAGAGATTTAAATATACTAAATTTTGCCTTTTTGTGCAATGTTTTCAACCTAAATTATTAATCGAGTTCAGGTTAATAGGGCAGGAAATGCTGAAATTAAAGCTGGAAACACTCCAGAATCGTTCGAAGAAAATTCGAATAAAAAATCTCAAAAGAATTTAGATGCAAGGTGGACTAAAAAGAATAACATAAGCTATTATGGTTATAAGAATCACGTAAAAGTAGATGCAAAAAGCAAATTTAATTACTATAATCATTTTGACTCGAGAATAACCTGATATTTTTTTCAAAACCCTTTAATTTAAAAAAACTGTCTATAATTAGGCAGTCTTCTTTAAAATATGGTTTAATATGTACTACTCGTGAATGGTAGATAAGCCTCTAACTACTATAACCTGATTACAAATATAATAACCCCAAAGAATAGGATCTTGTTGACCTCTCCTCCTTACATATAAAGCAAACTTCAAAGAAAATATCTCTTTCCCTATCTTTTTGACACTCGATTCATAAAACCAAAAAGCCCTCTTTACAAAGACAGGCGGCAGCGGTGATTCTCCTATTGCAGCCTCAATACTAATTTTATTGAAAAACTTAGATTTAAACCTTCCAAAAACATTGGCACCTTTAACTTTTTTAACTTCACAAAGCAATACAGAATTATCCATGTTATTGTATTCTGAAATAGTATTAAATCTAATAACATCTCCTACTTCTGCATTAAGTTTCAAATTATCATCATTTTCATAACCTTTAGTAGCACTTGGTGTTGAAACAACTACATACATATAATTATGATCTACGGCAATAGGACTCTCATTGTCTGCACTAGGAGTTTCAAAATCATTTATTAATTTATCTGTATCAATAATAATTTGCACATTTATTATTTCATTTATTGAGTTGATTACAAAATCATTAGTTTCTTCGTAAATTTCTTCTGTTTTCATGTTTACTTTTTTTAGGTTTTCTGTTCCATTAAGACTTTTCAATTTTTGCTGCTTTTTTTAGATCTATCAAATAAAAAAGAACAGCTATAATATAAGAAGACTGCCCAAATTAGTTTTTGGACAGTCTCTCATAACTAATAAAACCAATAAGTGTTCTTTTAGAAATTAGAATTTCACGACAACTCTTGGATCCCAATAGAAATAGCCATATAAAACTGGATTTTCTTGACCTCTTACTCTTGTATATAATGCAAAACGGATATCAAAATCCTCTGTTCCTGCCTTTGCTATACTAGACTCATAAAACCAAAATCTTACATCTGCAAAAGTTGGAGGAAGTGGTGAGACACCTCCAGCGGCTTGAATCACTTTTTTAGTATATACCTTTGACGAAAATTCGTTGAAGACATCAGTACCACCAAACTTTTTAATTTGATACAGTAATACAGCATTATCCATATTATTATATTCAGAAACAGTATTAAATCTCACAACATCACCAACTTCAGCTTTAAACTCTAAGTCAGCAGTTCCTTGACCTTTAATATTTGCCAAAGTTGAAACAACCATAAATTGGTAACTATGATCTAAACCAGTTGGAGCATCTTTATTTGTACTAGGCGTTATACCTTTCTTTTTCATATCACTGATAATTTTATCAGTATCAATGATGATTTGAACATTGATAATTTCGTTTGATGAAGCTAGTTCAATTCCTACATTCTCATTAAGTTCTTGAGTTTCCATATATGTTATTTTTAAAATTTTCCTACTCTATTTTAGGCTTTTCGGATTACGCCGCTTTTTGTAGAGGGTATTGTATCCTCTTTTATTTTTTATGTAAACAATCTTCTTTTTTAAGACATTTAATAATACTCATTCTACAATCCTTTCAATATTCTTGATTGTCAAAAAAAGCTTTTCGTGGCAAAAAATTAAGAATACTCCTAATACAACCACTTTCTTAATCCTTGATGATTATACAAATTTCAAAAAAAACAACAAGCTCGCAATACGTACAAATACCTGATTTAAAACAGATTACAATACCATAACAATATATTTACAAAAAAAATACCTTCTAAGAATTACCCTAACTAAAAACTAGAATGAGTATTCCTTGTACAAACTTGAAAAATAATGCTGCAAATAAATTAAGAAGATTAAATCTTTGTCTGACATGGGCGAAAGCGAACTGACGAAGCAATGCCAAAACGTATCGCTATTATCCATACTTAAAATCTATAAAATCAGAAAATAGAAAAACCACCCGATTAGGGTGGTTTTTCTATTTCTATTTCAATACAAATATTACAAAGGAATATTCCCGTGTTTTCTATCAGGAGTTACACTTACTTTATTCTCAAGCATGCTAAACGCTTTTATCAGTTTGCGCCTTGTATCTTGCGGAAGGATTACCTCATCTACAAAACCTCGTTGCGCAGCTGTGTACGGATTTGCAAATAACTCGGCATATTCGGCTTCTTTTTCCAGAAGTTTGGCTTCATGGTCTTCGGCTTCATTGATTTCTTTTTTAAATATAATTTCCGATGCGCCTTTAGCTCCCATAACGGCAATCTCGGCTGTAGGCCAAGCAAAATTCATATCGGCACCAATGTGTTTGGAATTCATTACATCATAAGCGCCTCCATAAGCTTTTCTCGTAATCACTGTAACTCTCGGCACTGTTGCTTCGCTCAAAGCATATAGCAGTTTTGCTCCATGAACGATAATTCCGTTCCATTCTTGATCGGTTCCCGGCAAAAATCCCGGTACATCCACCAGTACCAATAACGGAATATTAAACGCATCACAAAAACGGGTAAATCGTGCCGCTTTTTTCGAACTGTTTACATCTAGACAACCCGCCAAAAACATTGGTTGGTTGGCCACAATTCCTATGCTTCGACCTCCCAATCGAGCAAAACCCACAAGGATATTTTCGGCATAATTTTTATGAATTTCAAAAAACGAATCTTCATCAATAATCCCTGCAATCACACTATGCATATCATACGGTTTATTCGGATTATCCGGAATAATATCGGCTAATTGCTCACGTATTTCATCCTTAAGTTCATAAGGTAAATGGCGTGCCGTTTCTTTGTTGTTTTGGGGCAAATAACTCAACAGCCTCTTGAGGTCTTCCAGGCAAACCACATCATTCACCGAAGTGCAGTGTGCCACACCCGACTTGGTAGAATGCGTACTCGCTCCTCCCAATTCCTCCGAAGTTACGGATTCGTTGGTTACGGTTTTTACTACATTCGGCCCCGTAACAAACATATAACTGGTGTCTTCAACCATCATCGTAAAATCGGTCATGGCAGGAGAATACACGGCTCCACCTGCACAAGGTCCCATAATTGCAGAAATTTGCGGAATCACACCGCTGGCCTGCACGTTTCTATAGAAAATATCGGCATAACCGCCCAACGAACGAACGCCTTCCTGTATACGCGCACCGCCCGAATCGTTCAGTCCAATCATGGGCGCACCCATTTTGACAGACATATCCATGATTTTACAAATTTTCTCGGCATGCGTTTCAGACAACGATCCTCCAAAAACCGTAAAATCCTGCGCGAAAATATAAACCAATCTTCCGTTGATGGTTCCGTATCCTGTAATTACTCCATCGCCGTAATACATTTCGTTTTCCATTCCAAAATCGGTGGTTCGGTGGGTCACCAGCATTCCGATTTCTTCAAAAGAACCTTCATCCATCAAATAATCAATACGCTCTCTTGCAGTCAGTTTTTTGTTCGAATGCTGTTTGGCGACGCGTTTTATTCCTCCGCCCAAATGGGCTTCGGCTATTTTATCGTTTAGTGTTTTTATTTTGTCTTGCATACAATTTTTTAACCGCTAAGTTTTTATTAATCCTTCCTTTTTTGGCTAAAGCCAACTCAATTTTGAACCATTAAGAGATTAAGAAAATTAAGTTTCATTTAGAAAAAATAAAACTTAATTCCTTAATGGTTCAACTAATTTTTTCAATTGGGCAATCGTACTATTTTTTGATCTTCAAAATACTGTTTCAATGCTATCAAAGCCGCGATTTCTGCTTCTTGCGCCATTTGGTTTTTCAATACATCGGTATTGTAATATTTCTTAACAAAATGCGTGTCAAATTTCCCCGAACGAAATGCCTCATGCTCAAAAACAAATTTTCCGAAAGGCAAAGTCGTCTGTACGCCTTCCACCTGATAATTCTCAATGGCTTTAATCATCAGCTGTATTGCTTCTTCACGAGTATTTCCGTAAGTAATTAATTTGGCCAGCATCGGGTCATAATAAATTGGAACATCCATGCCTTGCTCAAAACCGTTATCGACACGAATGCCTTCGCCAACAGGCTGCTGATACACATCCAAATGCCCCACACTTGGCAGAAAATCATTCAACGGGTCTTCGGCATACACACGCAATTCCAAAGCATGCCCCTTTATTTTCAAGTCTTCCTGTTTTATTGATAATGCTTCTCCCCTTGCCACTCTAATTTGCAGTTCGACCAAATCGGTGCCTGTAATCAATTCCGTAACTGGGTGTTCCACCTGCAAACGGGTATTCATTTCAAGGAAATAGAAATTATTATTTTCGTCCAATAAAAACTCTACAGTTCCTGCGCCTAAATAATCACAGGATTTTGCCACCAAAACCGCAGCTTCACCCATTCTCCTACGCAATTCCGGAGTCAAAACGGCCGAAGGCGCTTCCTCAATCACTTTTTGATGACGGCGCTGAATACTGCATTCTCTTTCAAACAAATATAAAATATTGCCGTGGCTGTCTGCCATTACCTGAATTTCGATATGTCGCGGAGAAGCCACATATTTTTCGATAAAAACCGATCCATCGCCAAACGCAGCTACTGCTTCGCTTATGGCGCGATTCATTTGGGATTCAAAATCAGCCTCGCTTTCTACCACGCGCATTCCTTTTCCTCCCCCGCCAGCCGAAGCTTTAATCAAAATAGGGAAGCCAATTGCTGTAGCCGTCTTTTTTGCTTTTTCGATATCAGTAATGGCTTCGTCTATACCAGGAACCATCGGGATATTATACTCTTTTACAGCATCTTTCGCTGCTAGTTTGCTTCCCATAATTTTAATGGCGTACGATTTTGGCCCAATAAAAATGATGTTATTTTTCTCGACTTCTTCAGCAAAATCGGCATTTTCGCTCAGGAATCCATATCCTGGATGAATAGCATCTGCATTCAAAGATTTGGCCACCTCAATAATTTTGCTTCCCGACAAATAGGATTGGTTAGAAGGAGCTTCACCAATCCAAACCGCTTCATCGGCAAATTTTACGTGCGGTGCATTCCTGTCGGCAGTTGAATAAACGGCTACCGTTTTAATTCCCATTTTCTGTGCGGTTTTCATCACCCTGATGGCGATTTCCCCTCTATTGGCAACTAATATTTTTTTCATATTTTTCAATAAGATTAAAAGAATAAAGAAAATAGAATAAAGACTGTTTTCCGCTAGAGAAGAGATCTTACAACTTAATTCATATGCCTTTTCTCTATACTCTATTCTCTTTTTTCTATACTCAATTTTCTATTCGAATTCAATTAATAACTGCCCTTTGTCCACTGCATCTCCTGTACTCACCGCAATGGATTTAATAACTCCATCGCGAGGCGACAGAAAACTGTTCTCCATTTTCATAGCGCCAAGAATGATTAGATTATCATTTTCTTTAACAGTTTGCCCAACAACAACACTAATTTCCAAAATTAATCCCGGCATCGGCGCTTTGATAGCATTAACCTGTTTGGTCAACCCCGCTTCAAATCCCATTTCCTTGATTAAAATATCCAAAGGATTAGATATTACAACAGTATAATTGGTGTTATTTACCTTAACCGTATAGCTTTTGTGATTGAAATCTGAAGCGATTATTTCCGTTTTATGAGGTGTGTTTTGATGCAGTACATGAAATGCGTTCATTTCCGTAGGCACAGCATCCAATTGAGAAATACTTTCCTTTTCAAAATCAAAATGAAAACTATCATTTACAGTTACTTTGTAATTTGAACTCATTATTTACTCTTTTTTTAAAGTAGTAAAAATAGGAAAAGAAAACGTTTTCGTAAACAAAAAAATTAAGTTGTGGACAAAATCATCCGAAGAATCAAAATCAGGGCGTGCCTCCATTAGAGAAATGGCCAACTCTACTTTGTGCATATACGACCATTTCTCTAATGGAGTCGGGCTATCCCATGCTACTTTGGTAGCTTATTACTATCCCTCACGCAAAACCAGAACAATTAATTTAGAAAGATACTATTGATAAATTCAATTTGTTTTCAATTGAATCGTGTACCTTCATTTTTACATTTGAAATAATAGTACGTTAGTCTAAGTAAAAAATATAACCAAAAGTCAGCCAAACCTGCCAGTCGTTGTATTTATTTTCGGTATAAATTTCTTTATTGGGATTTAATCCATCCACCCAATCAGAACCAAAATACTGAAGGCGGGCTTCAATCAATAAATCTGATAAAGCGGTTAATTTGTAACGGGCTCCTATGCCGGAAACAATAGACCAGGTACTGCTGTTTTCCGAAGAAAAACCATAAGGATGTCCATCTGAAGGAACTAGATATTTTGGAAAAGTTGTTTTTGAAGTCCCTAATTCTCCCATTGTTGAGGAGGAATTTGCGCTATAAAAATTATATTGAATCCCTAAGCTTATGTAAGGAGAAATTCCTCCAATAGTATATTCAAAATCGTGAATTCTGCTAAGTGGAAAATATTCTAATTGTGCACCTAAATTTAGAATAGATGATTTACCTTCCATCGCCCTTAATTGCTGTTTTCCTATACTATTACCATTTTCAGCCCATTTGCCAAAATGATTCAATGTGGTTTTATTAAAAGATAATTCTGATCTCACTTTAAAATGTTCTTTGAAATACGCACTGCTCATCGATTTGGATGAAAAATTTATATAATGCACCAAACCGATAGCGAAACCAGCATTCCCGTAACTAGAGGAATTATCATTTCTTTGGCCATAATCCGATTTCATAAAACTAGAGCCAAAAAAACCGCCTACTTCATGAGCTACTGAAGATTGAGCAGCAGATGAATTAAGGAAACCCAAAAAAACAATAAAAACACAAACAAAATTTTTGGACATTCGGGGCTAATTTATTATCGGTATAATTCTAATCTGTAGGTATTTAGTTCATAAAGAAGAATGAATTTCAATCTGCAAATAGAACGACTTAATAACGTAATAAAAATTAAACTCGTTTAATGGGTATTTTTATAGTTCAAATGCATTTTTTTCAATTAGACAGATGTATAATATTACAATACACTGACTGTCAGCGACATAAAATAGTTGTTATTTTGTAATTACTTCTGTACAACTGCAATTTTTTCTGTATTACAAATCCAAAGAGAGAAAAGGATAACGAATAGATTTGTTTAATTCCTCGAGGGCAATCAAAACGAAAAGAATATATGAAATAACTATATGAAGACAAAAAAGTAAAATGTTTCTCTTTAGCCCGATTGCTTCGCTCGTGTGAAGTGAAAATCCTTATATGCCGTCTCGTCCCAAAAGACGAGAGGCTTATAAGATTACTTCACTATACTTTTATTTTTATAGGAGTTTAGTAAACTTCGTTTGTAACGGAAAGCGGCACCTCTGTTTCTATAAATACCCGAATGCTGTTGCTCATAAAAAAACCAATATTTGGATGAAGAAAATCACAAAACCAATAGTCCAAATTCTCTCAAAGTATTCACTGGTTTGGAGTACCAAAAGAGTTCGAAATCTTCCAATTGGGTTTCAAAATCGGTTTTTACTTCCTGAAATGAATAGGTTTTACTATTCGAAACCGAGAGTTTTTGAAGCATTTCTACAAGCCATTCCCCTTCAGTTTTATTGGTCTGAATAGTGAAGCTTTCTTTTTTGTCATGAAAAGTAAGCGACATCATTTCCCAAGAGTTTCCTTTTTTGGATTTGGTAAAATGTTCTGTAACAGGTTTTCCTCCTAACCAAACAATTTTGGCAGTTGGTTTTATATTAAAATTGGTTTCTTCCTGCAGAGCGTCAAAAATAAAATCGGCACCAATTTTCGTCTTTGGAATTTTGAAATCGAACCACTCCTGCAGTTCATAGTCAAAACAGATCCCGTGCATAAAATTGAACAGCGATTTCTTGAGCCCGAAGCTAAATTTATCGTGATCGATTCCCGTTGAATCGACAAAATTAATATCGTTATTGGCAAAAGTCCCAATGGTTTCCGTTTCTTTTACGGCTCCAAACTGCTCGGGAAACATTCCTACTGGACTGTGTGCTGTCATTGCAAACTGATGCCAAAATCCCGACTGCAATACGCCCGCTTCAAACAATTGCCGCACCATTTCGAGGCTGTCCACCGTTTCTTGAACCGTTTGCGTTGGGTAACCATACATCAAATACGCATGTACCATTACGCCTGCTTCGGTAAAATTGCGGGTAACTTTAGCCACTTGTTCAACTGTTACACCTTTGTCTATCAGCTTTAACAATCTATCCGAAGCGACTTCGAGACCGCCCGAAACCGCAATACACCCCGAAGCTTTGAGTAACAGACACAAATCTTGGGTAAAACTTTTTTCGAACCGAATGTTTGTCCACCACGTAACTGCCAGTTTTCGTCGAAGAATTTCGAGTGCCAGCGCACGCATCAATGCCGGTGGCGCCGCTTCGTCCACATAATGAAAACCAGTTTCTCCCGTTTGGGCTATCATTTCTTCCATTCGGTCACACAGCAAACCCGCAGCGACAGGTTCGTACACCTTTATATAATCTAAAGAAATATCGCAAAACGTACATTTTCCCCAATAACAGCCATGTGCCATCGTGAGCTTATTCCAGCGTCCATCGCTCCACAAACGGTGCATCGGATTCACGATTTCGATAACCGAAATATATTTATCCAAAAGCAAATCCGAATAATCTGGCGTTCCTACTTGCGATTGCTTGTAATCGTGCTGCGACGAATTATTTTTGTAAACTACTTTTCCGTCTTCAAGAAGAAAAGTTCGCTTGTATGAATTGTGATTTGGATTTTCAATATTGGAAATTAATTCTTCAATTGGCGTTTCTCCGTCATCCAAAGTAATGTAATCGAAAAACTCAAAAACTCGTGCATCCGAAAGCGAACGCAATTCAGTATTTGGAAAACCTCCACCCATCGAAATTTTGATATTAGGATAGTGTTTTTTCACCCATTGTGCAGAACGAAAAGCAGAGTATAAATTTCCAGGAAATGGAACTGAAATCAAGAATAAAGTGGGCTGAATCGTATCAATTCTCTCTTTCAGAATCGAAAGCAGAATCTCGTCTATATAAGTTGGTTCTTGTTGTAACGCTTCGTACAATTCATCAAAAGAATTCGCACTTCTCCCCAATCTTTCCGCATAACGGCTGAAACCGAAATTTTCGTCAACACATTCTACTATAAAATCAGAGATATCTTCAAGGTACAAAGTAGCCAAATGCTTGGCTTTGTCCTGCGTACCCATCGTTCCGAAAGCCCAATCGAGTTCTTCCAATTGTGCAAATCTCGAAGCTTCCGGCAGGAAATCTTCTTGACAAATTTGAAGTGCCAACGTTGGATTTTTCCCTTGCAAAAAAGAAATAACCGAATCGATGGTTTTAATGTATTCGTCCTGCAAAGCGAGAATTCGTTTGCAGTTGTCCGTTGTTGGTTGTTGGTTGTTAGATTGAAATAAACTCTTCAGCCCTTCTTTCGAAAATAATTTCAAAATCACTTCAATCCCTAAATCTGCCTGAACTGATTCAATGTTTTTGGTATTCAGAAACCCTTTGATATAAGCCGTTGCCGGATACGGCGTATTCAGTTGGGTAAAGGGAGGCGTGATGAGGAAAAGTTTTAGTTTCAAAAGTAAAATTGTTTTTGTGCAAAAATAAGGGATATTTTTAGTTTCTCTCCATAAAAGCGTATAGTTACTTTTCTATTTGTTTATTTATCCCAAAATAAGAATTGAATTAGATAATTTGTAAAGATTTAAATACATTTACAAAGTCATCCAAATTTGCATAAAGTGAACTTAAAATTACTTTTCTTTTCAGTATTAATTGCTATTTCTTCATTTGCCCAAAATAAAAACAAAACTATTGGTTTTAAAGAAAACAAAGGTCAGATTATAGATCAAAAAGGCAAACCTAACAATGCCGTAAAATATCTTTTAAATTAAGGCGGATTGAATGTTCAGCTGAGAAAAAATGGTTTTTCGTATGATGTTTTTGAAGCAAAAAAGCATCCTATTAATCATTCTCACGATGAAAAGAAAAAACCTTTGCCATTTCCATCAAAAGACAATGAAAACCTTCCCGATTATACAATAGAATATCAGTATCATAGAATTGATATTGATTTTGTGAATTCAAATCCAGAGGTAGAATTGATTACCGAAGAAAAATCTTTGGATTATGACAATTACTATAATATCCCCAACAAACCCGAAGGTGTCTTGATGGTACACCAATACAAGCAAATTACCTATAAGAACATTTACCCTAACATTGATGTGGTTTTTTCGATACCAAAAGACACTTTAAAAACTGTAGAATACAATTTTGTGGTACATCCAAAAGGAAAAATATCTGATATTCAATTAAAATTTAGCGGAGCCCAAACGGAATTAGTAGACAATAAAATCCGAATGAGTGTTCGCTTCGGAGAAATGGAAGAAACTCTGCCAATGAGTTGGACTGAAGATGGTTCATGTAAAAAGGAAATTGCTGTAGGTTATGCTAAAATCAAGAAGAATGTTTATGGATTTGCGAGTTCTGAAAATGTTTCTAACAAGACGATGATTATTGATCCGGTACCAACACGACTTTGGGGGACTTATTATGGAGATGAGACAGATATACATTACATCCTTGGCCATGTTAGTCTCACTACTGATTATTCAGGAAACGCATATATGGCAGGTACAACAACTGCTTCTAACTCATCATACGCAACTACAGGGGCGCACCAAACGTCAATATCACCTTCTTTTTATGGGAGTGCAAATGGAATAATTGTAAAATTTAGCCCTAACGGAAATCGCTTGTGGGGAACATATTATGGCGGTCAAGGGCATAATTCCATAAGTGATATAAAAGTTGATTCTCAAAATAATGTTGTTATATCAGGATCTACTCTAGCTAAATCAAACATAAGTACTATGGGTTCATACCAACCAAATTTAATAGGTGGTGGTTATGATGCTTTTTTAGTAAAGTTTAATGATTTAGGCATTAGACTTTGGGGAACTTATTTTGGTGGATATGGTGGCGATTTTGCTAGTTCTCTGGATATTGATAAAAACAATAACATATATATAGCAGGAAACACCTCAAGTCAATCAAATATTGCAATAAATAGTAATTTTCAAACACAACTAAATCAAACAACTGGCTTTAATACTGATGGATTATTAGCTAAATTTGATGCTGGAGGAAATTTAATTTGGAGTACCTATGTAGGTGGAGAAAATGAAGATAAATTAAACACAATCGTAGTAAAAGATAATTATATAATTACTGGAGGGACTACAAAAAGTTATAATAATATTTCTACACCTGGAGTTTTTCAACAATCACATGATCCAATAGCCCTTTTAGATGGTACAGTCTATAAATTTTCTCTTGATGGAAAACGAATTTGGTCAACTTATTATGGAGGTAAACAAGATGATTATGTAAATGCCATTGAGGCTGATGATGACGATAATATATACCTTGGAGGAGAAACAGCAAGTGATAATAATATTACAACACCAAATAGCTTTGACAGTACTAATCCATTTTCTCGAGGTTTTTTTGCTAAATTAAATAGCAATGGAGAAAGAATTTGGGGATCCTATTTGGAAGCTGCGCTTGTTTATTCACTTATTTTTAGAAATAATTCAATTTATGTTGGAGCTACCAATGAAGGATATTACAATCAAAAATTAACAAATTCTTGTTCTTACAAATCTAGACAAAATATTGATGGATATATTGCTAAATTTTCTAAAGACGCAGACTTTATTTGGGGAACGTATGTAGGTGGAAAAAGTCCATTTGAGACAACAAAAATAGCATTGGACAATAATAATATGATATTTGTTAGTGGTATTTCTTCTCAGAGCAATGACATCGCTGATAGTAATTCTTATCAACCGAATGTTTTAGGATCATTTGACAACTATTTTTTAATGAAGTTTTCGGAAGAAAATTCATGTAACATTAACATAACACCTAAGAGTAATTCCCCTGTTTGCATAACAAATACGCTATCATTTAGTGATGTCCCATCAGGATATCACTATGATTGGACAGGTCCAAATGGATTCACGAGTAATGTTCAGAATCCAACAATCAGTAATATTAACACTACAAACAGTGGATTATATACTTTAGTTGTTAGCGACGGGAGTAATTGTGGATGTAAAATGACTTATAAACTGGATGTCATTGTAGGAGATATAGAAGCTCCTATTCCCAACCTCACAAGCCTCCCTACAATCACAGGAGATTGCCACACCTCAATAACAACAATTCCAACCGCTGCGGATGCCTGTGCAGGGGCAATTATAGCTTCTACAGCAAATCCTCTTTCTTATAGCTTGCCAGGAACTTATACTATTATTTGGGATTATGACGATGGTAATGGAAATATATCGCATCAAAACCAGACTGTTACAATTAGCAGTAAACCATTGCCAATAGTTACTTCCCCTCAAACTTTCTGCATTCAAGAAAATGCAACTTTAAACGATATTACAATAACAACAGTACAAAACATTAAATGGTATGACCAATTAACTGCTGGAAATCTATTATTAAATACAACTTTACTAGAAGACAGTAAAACGTATTATACATCACAAACCATAAGTGGCTGTGAAAGCGAAAGAGTTGAAGTTGCTATAAAAATTCAAGATACTCCAGCTCCAACTGGAGATGTAAAGCAAACTTTTTGTTCAGATCAAAATCCAACTATAGCAAACATGGCAGTAATCGGACAAGATATAAAATGGTATGATGCAACACCCAATGGAAATATTTTACTAAGCAGTGTCTCTCTACAAAATGGAACGACTTATTATGCTTCGCAAACTCTCAATTCATGTGAAGGTGAAAGGCTAGCTGTTACTATATCTATCCAAAATACGCCTGCAGTTCCTACGGGAGATGTAAAGCCAAAATTCTGTAAAAGTGAAAATGCTACTTTTAACAATATCAATATTACTGGAGAAAATTTAAAATGGTATGATTCTAATACGTCTGAAAATCCTTTAGCAAATAATACTTTAGTACAAAATAACACAACTTATTATGTTTCTCAAACCATTGGCTGTGAGAGCGACAGACTAACTGTTTTAGTAAATGTCTATGACACTCCATTACCAATTTCAAATACCTCTAAAACTTTTTGTATTGATGAAAATGCTACATTAAACAATATCGCAGTTACTGGCGAAAACTTAATTTGGTATGATGCTCCATCTATAGGTAATGTTTTGGCAACTACAACAATTCTTGAAAACAAAACGTATTATATTACTCAGACTAAGAATAACTGCGAAAGTGAAAAACTTCCAGTTGTTATAAAAATTCAGGACACTCAACCTCCAATTGGAGATACTAATCAGAGTTTCTGTATCCAACAAAATGCTACAATCAATACTATCAAAATTAATGGACAAGATATAAAGTGGTACAATGCAGAAACAAATGGAACAAATCTATCTGAATCAACTCCGCTTGAAAATGGTATTACTTATTATGCTACGCAAACCATTAATGACTGCGAAAGTCAAAGCACTCCCATAACTGTTCAAATTCAGCAAGCCACAACTGCCGATTGCATTAATTTTGTAGATGAGCTTCCGTTTCCTAAATTCTTTACCCCAAATAATGATGGACATAATGATAATTGGACAATTGAATTTGCCTATTTAGCACCAAATACCGGAATTAAAATCTTTGACCGTTATGGTAAACTGATTAAGATATTAAACATAAATCAAGTTTGGGATGGTACTTTTAATGGATATAACCTGCCTTCGAGCGATTATTGGTTTGTAGTTACACGCTTAAATGGAGCAGAATTTAAAAGCCATTTTAGCTTGAAGCGATAAACATTTGCATAAAAAAAGCCCATTATTGGGCTTTTTTATAAAATACAATTCCTCTATTTAACTTGAATCAAAATCCATTTGGAGATTTCCTCCAAGGCAATTGGAGAGAATGTCTGCTCAATAGTTCCATATTCTGCTGGCAAACCCGTTTTGCTTTCTTGAAACAAATGGTTCAAATTCGGTAAAACCTTGGTTGTTGCTTTTGAATTTCCTCCTTTCGCTAATGCTTTTTTAATTGCATCCAAATTTACATCGGCGGGAACCTGCACGTCTTTATCACCGTTAATTGCTAAAACTGGGCATTTTACTTTTTCTAAAGCGGATGCTGGATCAAATTTCAAGAAATAAACCATCCAGGGGCTAGTAATTTGAGCAGTTACTGCACTTATCTGCTGTTCATTCATCTTTTCTCCAAATTGAAGTTTCAAATAACTGTTGATTTTAGCATTTAGAGTATTATCGTTTACAGATGAAGCTAAAATAATATCATAAGCGCCTTTAAAAATTTCCTGCCCTTTTTGAATTTCATTTTCGGGAACTCCCATTTGGCGTTCGATTTTTTCTTTTTGCAAAAGCATCAATTTATCACCACGGATTCCTGTTCCAGCCAATAATACTATGAAATCTACATCTTTTGAATTTCCTGCAACAATGGGTGCAATTACACCGCCCTCACTGTGACCGATTAATCCAATTTTGGTTTTATCGATTTCTTTTCTGGTTTTCAAATAATCGGCTCCTGCCTGAACATCTTTAGCAAAATCCGAAGTGGTTGCTGTTTTGAAATCGCCTGTTGATTTTGCAACGCCACGGTCATCAAATCTCAAAACTGCAATTCCTTTTTTAGTCAAATAATCGGCTAAGACCAGAAAAGGTTTGTGCCCAAATATTTCTTCGTCCCTGTTTTCTGGACCGCTTCCTGTAATCAAAATTACAGCAGGAAATTTACCTTCTTTACTAGGCAAGCTTAAAGTTCCTGACAAAACATTTTTATCAATTTTGTTTTCAAAAGTAACTTCTTCTGTATAATACGGAAACGGAGTTTTCGGTTCTTGAGGCCTTTCTGCTTTGCTTTTTTCTGCTATTCCTCTTGACATATCCAGCACAAAAGATTGACCGCCTTGCTTAAAATTACCAGCAATTGCATTATCCTTTAATGCTCCTTCATAAGCAATTGCTACACTTGGAATTGCTAACTTCAAAACTGAATTTTCGAAACTGGTTGCCGTTACTGGAATTCCTTTGGCTCCCTGATCAGGACTGTCCATCGTCGAAGTGTAACCATTTTCATTTTTACTGATATTAAACACAACTCTTAATTGCCCTCCCGGAACTTTTAAAATTCCATTCCATTGTCCTGTAATTTCTTGCCCGAACATCGTAAAAGAGACCAAAACTACTATTAAAAAAAATACTGCTTTCTTCATTTTAGTTGATTCTATTTTTAAATTAAAATTGTAATTAAATTGTTAAAAAATTAAACTCAATTGTTATTTCTTTTCCTTTTTTGGATGATGGCAAAAAAGCTAAATATCTCCCTTTAGCCCCGGTTGAAGTGGAAAGCCTTTTGTGCTGGGGTTCAGCACAAAAGGTTGTAACGAAAAACGGGACGATGCTGGAAAAAAGAGCCAAATCATTCTGCTCCAAATTACTAATCGAAACGGTTATTTACTTTTTCTCTATCTCCTTAAACTTTATATAAGAATACACAATGGGGATTATTGCCAAAACAACAACAAGGGAAATGAAGACAATTGAGAATGAATTATTTTCAAAAATCAATCCTCCCAATACGATTGCAAACCCACCAATAACCCAAAGTTTACCAGCAAAAACATGGGTAAATTTCCAAACTTCATTATTTTCTAATGTCCAAGGAGTGCGTATCCCGATGAAATAATTGGGCTGAATTACTTTGAAATAATTGCCCAACACTAAAAACAAAACTCCGATAATGATATAGATTAAATTAGGACTGGAAAAAGACTGATTCTTCGTAGTGAAAAGGATAAAAAGAGCCAGCATCGACGTGCATAAAACAAGAAAAAACTTCAATTGATAAAACTTCCCGCCCATTAAAGCAATTCTTTTTTTAGGATCAATTTTTGGAATGACAAGCAGTAAAATATATGTCAAAACAGGCAGGATAAACAACAATCCAACGAGGGAAAACTTATCACCCCAGCGATCAGCCTCCCCTTTGTAATTCCAATGCGTTGGGACTTTTTCGGGTAATGTATTCCAAATAAAAGCCAGATAAATAAAGGGCAATAACACAATTCCAATGATGGGAAGTTCTTTTTTAAAAGTTGAATTCATTGTTTTATTTTTTAAAAGTTAAAATCCATTGCAACACATCTTCCATAATGGTCGTATTAATGGAATAGAAAATAAATTGTCCTGATTTTTCGGCAGTAATCAAATCGGCTCGTTTCAAAATATCCAAATGATGAGAAATACTTGGCTTTGACATATTGAACTGATCGGCTATTTCTCCGGCAGACAGGCTTTTTGTTTTCAAAAGCTCCAATATTTCTCTTCTCGTGGCATCATTTAATGCTTTAAATATGTCGTTCATTATTTAAAGTATTTATATATTTAGACAAATGTCTAAATATATTTTTGAACAGCCAAATTTATTTATGAAATCTATAAAACAAAAAAGAGCTGCAAAACAATTTTGCAGCTCTTTTTTATACACTATCCTTGGTTAATCTAAAATTTGTGTTCCTTTTTACTAATTGCCAATAAAGCAAATAAAGAAATACAGGCTGCAAAGATGAGATAGAACCCAACATAAGTCAAACTGTACGTTGATGCCAGCCAAATGGCAATCATTGGCGCAAAAGCTGCTCCAATAATTCCTGCCAAATTAAAGGTTAATGAAGCACCCGAATAACGAACTACAGTAGGAAATAATTCGGATAAGAATGTACCTAAAGGCCCGTAAGTAAATCCCATCAAAGCCATTCCTGTACACAAAAAGAAAGTTACCATTACCGTACTTCCGGAATTTAAAAAATAGGAAAAGAAAAAACCAAAAAATGCAATGGCTGTCGTAGCAATAATCAGCATTTTACGGCGTCCGATTTTATCAGCAACTACTGCCGATATTGGAATAAATAAGGCAAAAAACAATACCGAAAACAGCTGAATCAATAAGAAATCTCTTTTCTCGTAACCCAAATCGGATGTAGCCCAACTCAATGTAAATACGGTCATTAAATAAAACACCAAAAAAGTGGTAATAGATGCCAATGTCCCAAAAAGCAATTGATTTTTATAGGATTTAACCAAAGTAAGGAAAGGAATTTTAACTTCCTCATGCTGTTTTTTTGAATTTTCAAAAGAAGGTGTTTCGGTAATTTTAGTTCGGATATAAAAACCCACTACAACCAAAAGTGAACTGGCAATAAAAGKAATTCTCCAGCCATAATCCATAAAATCCTGACTGCTCATTGAGTCGGTTAACAGCAGGAAAGTCCCTCCAGAAAGCAACAGGCCAATAGGCGCACCCAATTGCGGAAACATTCCATACCAAGCACGTTTGTTGGGCGGTGCATTTTCAATTGCCAATAAAACAGCACCTCCCCACTCACCTCCCAGCCCAACTCCCTGTCCAAATCGGCACAGCATCAATAACAAAGGAGCAACAACACCAATACTGGCATAACCTGGCAAAAATCCAATAGTCACTGTCGAAATCCCCATAGTCAGCAAAGCAGCAACTAAAGTAAATTTACGTCCGATTTTGTCACCATAATGCCCAAAAAATGCTGAACCCAATGGACGAGATATAAAGGCTATCGAAAAAGTAGCCAAAGATTGCAATGTTGCCATCGTTGTGTCTGAACTTGGAAAAAACAACTGTGGAAAAACCAATACTGCTGCATTGGCATAAATATAAAAGTCAAAAAATTCGATTGTGGTGCCAATTAGGCTTCCAAAAAGAACATGTTTCAATGAGTTCTTTTTATTCTGGTCTTGTTTCATGCGGTTTTGATATAATTTTTTAAGAAAATAGGATGTAAAAATGAATCTTATTTTTGAATGTGGCAAATATTTGTTTTTAATATTTAAACCATAATTTTATTTAAACAATGAAAAAAACAGGACTTCATTTTGTCAAATAAATAAATCGATACCTAAAAAGAACAAAAACTTGGTGTTTTGTTAAAAAAAATGTAAAATTACAAAAAAATTAACGATACCTTAATAATCCAATAGCCTCAAATTAATTTTGAAAACACAACGTAACCATATTTACATTTCAGATGATTTCACATTGTGGAATAATTTGAAAGCTGGTGATGAAAAAGCTTTTTCGACACTTTTTGAAAAATACTATTCAGATTTAGTACGTTATGGCAATTCTTTGTGTTCCTATGACGATAGAGTACAAGATTGCGTTCAGGATGTCTTTACCGATATTTGGGTGTATCGGGAATCCCTTTCCCCTAACGTTATTATAAAAGCCTATTTATTATCCAGCGTTCGTAAAAGAATTGCACGATTGTACCAGCGCGATCCCTTTTTTAAAAAAGAAAGCAATATAGAAACTACTGAATTCTTATTTGATTTCTCTATTGAACAGCAATTAATTGATGATGAAATTACAGCCGAAAAAGTGTCACAGCTCAATATGCTGATTAACAACTTACCATCAAGGCAAAAAGAAGCTTTATATCTGCGTTATCATCAACAATTAACAGTAGAGCAGATTGCCGAAATAATGGCTGTGAATTACCAGTCTGCAAACAACATTTTATATAGAGGAATACAGAACTTGCGTAAAGACTGGAAAGAGAATATTTTAATAATTTTAATACTAGCTTCTTCATCTACATAGGGTTTTAAAATATTTGTTTAATATATTTTAAAAAAAATCATAATTAGGTGAGTATATAATAAATAAAGTGTCCTTATTGCTTTTGTAACCCTTACTATAAAGATGCAAAAGCGAAATAAATATACACAGATAGAAGACTTTTTAAGTGATGATTCCTTTCGTCAATGGATTCTGCAAAATAAAAACAATTCCAACTGGGAGAATTGGACACTCGAAAATCCTGAAAGAGCAAAATTAGTAGAAGAAGCCCGTTTATGGGTTCTTGCTACCAAAGTCGAGAAAACGCAGATGTTATCGGCAACTGTGGAATCGGCCTTAGAAAATACTTGGAAAAAAATTGCTCTTAAAGAAGCTGCTCTTAAAAATGTCCAAAATCCAAAAACTAAAATCTGGAATAACAATTGGTTTAGGTCAGCAGCCGCTGTTCTGGTAATAGGACTTGCTTTTTCTTGGGAATATACCAACTATTTTGAATTAACTGATGACAACCCTGTCTACAAAGAACTTCTTATAGAAAACAAAGAAGGATTAGTTGAGGAGACAAACAATTCCAAAAATCCTCAAATCATAACACTCTCTGATGGAAGCTCTGTTTTGTTACAGCCTAAAAGCAAACTGAGCTATCCTAAAATTTTTATCGGAAATGAACGGAAAGTGTATTTATCAGGTGAAGCTTTTTTTGAAATAAGTAAAAATAAAAGAAAACCATTTTTTGTTTTCGCTAATGAAATTGTAACCAAAGTCGTGGGAACGAGTTTTAGAATTTGTGCATTTGAAAACCAGCCTAATGTCGAAGTAGTAGTCCGTACGGGAAAAGTAAAAGTTCACTCAAATGACCAAGCGTCCAAAACTTCATCTGAAGAAGTTATTTTATTGCCTAATGAAGCTGTACGCTTCGTAAGAGAAACTGCCAAGTTTGATAAAATAACAGATGTCACAAAAGATATTGTTCTAAAACAAACCGCAAAACCCATAGAACAATTAAGTTTCGATTTTACAGACACGCCTGTTAGCCATATATTTAAAACAATCGAGCAAGCCTACGAAGTAGAGATTGATTTTCCAAAAGAAAAATTAAAAAATTGTCACTTAACCACTTCATTGATCGATCAGCCTTTACCCGAAAAATTAAAGATCATCTGTAAAAGCATTGGGAATAATACTAGTTATGAAATGAACGGAAACCAGATTATCATAACATCCCAAGGATGCAATTAAAACCCAAGCCTATGTAAAAAAAATGTATTTAAAGACAAAAAAGCGCCAAATATGCTGTAACACATTCGACGCTAAGTTAATATCAAAAAGCTTTCTGTAAAAAGCATTTTGGTAAGTTTTTCAGAACACCCGTTTAAAAAGTATTAATCAAAACTAAATCAAAATTATGAAAAAACCTGTTGTCAAACAACGATTACTCTATCGAATCATGAAAATAACACTCTTTCAGATCGTATTGGCTTTTGTCTTTTCGACTGTTGTAATGGCCAACAGCGTCAAAGGACAGAAAAAACTAGATACAAAAGTCACCATTTCGATTACCAACTTGAGTTTATCTAATGCATTATCTAAACTTCAAAAATCAGCTAACGTGAAGTTTTCTTACAATTCAAGAATAACCCAACTTAACCAAAAAGTGAGCATTAATGCTAACGATGAAATACTCTCCAGTGTTTTAAACGAAATACTTTTACCGTTAAACATCAGTTACTCTGAAATAAGCAATCAGATTGTGCTGCAGACTATATCTGCTAAAGAACCTGCAAATTTTAACCTTTTGAGTTCATTAAACTCAAATTTAATTGCTGCTACTATTGTAAAAGGAAAAGTAATAGACTCCAATGGCAATCCGTTACCAGGAGCTTCTGTATTGGTAAAAGGAACTAAAGCTGCAGCATTAACCGACTTTGACGGAGGATTCTCGATAGAAATACCTGCTGGCAGTTCAAAAATTGTGATTAGTTACATTGGTATGCAAACCAAAGAAATTGATGTGACTAACGATTTTATCACTGTGGTTTTATCTGAAATAGGACAAACTCTTAACGAAGTTGTTATTACTACCGGATATGAAAAAACCTCAAAAAGAACTTTTACAGGTGCAGTCAGCAAAATTACTGACAAAGAACTAAAAGTAGATGGAGTAGTTGATGTAAGCCGAATGATTGAAGGTAAAGCAGCCGGGGTAACGGTACAAAACGTTACCGGTACCTTTGGTACTGCACCAAAAATTACGGTACGCGGATCTTCATCAATTTTCGGAGACACAAAACCGCTATGGGTTATTGATGGAGTTGTACAAGAAGATATTATCAATCTTTCATTTGCTGATCTAGCTTCAGGAAACTCAGAAACTTTATTAAGTTCATCAATTGCGGGTTTAAACGCTAACGATATTCAAAGTATAGAAATCCTTAAAGATGCGTCGGCGACTTCTATTTACGGCTCAAGGTCTCTAAATGGTGTTGTTGTTGTTACTACCAGACAAGGCAGAAGAGATTCACCTTTAAAAATAACTTACTCATTAGAGCAATCCCTTAGAACTGTTCCAAATTATGGACAATATGACATTTTAAATTCTCAAGAGTCGATGAGCATTTTTAAAGAAATGGAAGCTAAAGGATATTTAGATTTACCAACAACGGTAAATGGCAGATATGGAGGCGCATATAATATTTTAGGAAGAGCAATCAATACGTATGTTCCAGAAACTGGCGGTTATTTAGTAAATAATGACCCTGTAAGCCGTAATAATTTCCTAAAAAAATATGAATTAGCCAATACAGATTGGTTCAATATACTCTTTAGACCATCAATTACACAAAATCACTCTTTAAGTTTTGCCGGAGGAGGTAAAAACAACACCTTTTATGCTTCATTAGGCTATTACAATGATCCAGGATGGACTATTGCCGATCAAGTAAACCAATTATCATCAAATATCAAAGGAACGTTCTTTGTAAACGATAACTTAAATATAACCTTATCAACTCTAGCTTCTGTTCGTAATCAAGAAGCTCCTGGAAGTTACGAAAGCGAAAAAGATGAAGTTTTTGGAAAAGTTACCAGAGATTTCGACATCAATCCTTTCAATTATGTTTTGAATACCAGCAGAACACTAAGACCTTATGATGATAATGGAAATTTAGAATACTATAGAAACAATTGGGCTTCGATGAATATCCTAAATGAATTGAAAAACAATTTTATGGAAATTGAAGTTAAAGACATTCGTTTTCAACTCGATTTAGATTATAAAATTAATTCCAAACTAGCCTATAATCTAACAGGATCCGGCCGTTACGCAAACACAAGCCGTGAACATAAAATATTAGAGAATTCAAATGTTGTGGGCGCTTACAAAGCAGGAACTCCTGATGGCGAAGATGGTGTTAACACATTAGTTAGGGATGAAAATATCTTTTTATATCAAGACCCTAATGACTTAACCGCTCCTAAAGTTTCGGTTTTACCCAATGGCGGTTTCTTGAGAAAATTCACAAATGATATGACTTCTTATAATCTTAGAAATAGTATTACCTACAGAGATATTTTCAAAGAAAAACATGAATTAGAAGGTTTCTTCGGGACTGAAATGCGCGTTGTAGACAGAAACAGCGATAATTTTACTGCAGCTGGACTTCAGTATGACCGAGGCCTTACCGCTTTTACTGACCCAAGAATTATCGAAAAAATAATTAACGGAGGCGATTCTTATTATGGATTTAATGTAGAAAAAGAAAGGACGGTAGGTTTCTTTGGTAAAGTTGGATACACTTATAATCGCCGCTATACTGCTTCTTTAACAGGCCGCTATGATGGATCAAACAGACAGGGAAATAGTGGTTCATCGAGATGGCTACCTACTTATACTTTTAGTGGAAAATGGAATCTTTCTGAAGAAAATTTCATGAAGAATGTTGAATCTGTAAACAATTTAAGCCTAAGAGGTTCTTACGGACTTACTGCAACTGCCGGACCTGCAACAAACTCACTGGCAATTTACAAAAGTTATATTACTGATCGTTTTAATATTGATGATAGAGAATCAGGAATCCAAATTGATGAATTACAAAATGGAGCATTGACTTGGGAGAAACAATTTGAGACTAATATAGGTGTTGATTTAGCAATGTTTAATAACAGAATACAATTTACAACAGATGTTTACAGCAGAAAAGCATTTGATTTAGTGGATTATGTTATTACCTCTGGAATTGGAGGACAAAGAATAAAACAGGGTAACAATGCAAATATGGAAACCAAAGGTCTTGAAATTGGTTTTACTACAAAAAACATTAATAATAAAGATTTTAAATGGTCTACAACATTAAACTTTTCAATTTATAATCAAGAGATTACAAAATTAGAAAATAAGCCTACTGCTTTCGATTTAATCGATGGCAATGGTGGCAATACCGTTGGACACCCAAGAAATTCGATTTACTCATACCAATTTACAGGCTTAAATAATCAAGGCTTACCAACTTTTATCATGCCTGAAGGAGAAACAGATAATATAACAGGAGCTGATTTTCAAGATAATCAAGATGTTACTAAATATTTAAAATACGAAGGCTCTATTGAACCAAATAAATCTATTGGTTTAGCAAATACATTTACCTATAAAAATTGGTCATTATATGTCTTTTTCGTTGGATCTGGAGGAAACAAAGTACGTCTAAATCCTGTTTACGATAGTACTTATGATGATTTAACAGTTTTTACTAAAGAATTTACTAACCGTTGGATTAACCCAGGAGATGAAAATTATACAGACGTACCTGTTATTGCAGACAAACGACTGAATTCGAATTACGGAGGATCAAGAACACTGGCAAGAGCTTATAATACTTATAACTATTCAGATGTTAGAATTGCAGACGGCGATTTTGTAAGATTGAAAAACATATCATTGAGTTGGGAATTCCCAAAAGATTTGAAGAAAAAATTAGGCCTTAGCACCTTTACTTTAAGAGGTTCATCTGTTAATCCTTGGCTAATCTATTCTGATAAAAAATTAAATGGTCAAGATCCTGAATTCCGCAATACTGGAGGTGTTGCGATGCCGGTTACCACTCAATATACTTTTGCCATAAACCTTTCATTATAATATTATAAATTTATGAAAAACTTAAAAATAACACTATTACTTCTAATGCTTGCAGGTGTTAGCAGTTGTGATGATTTTCTTTCTGAGAAACCCGACAATAGAACCGAAATAAATACTCCGGATAAAATTTCTGAAATTTTAGTTTATGCATATCCTCAGATGAGTTATTTTGATATTGCCGAAACAATGTCTGATAACGTATTTGATAGCGGTCTGCCAGAAACATTACCAAAAAATGAGCAAAACTACAATTGGGAAATTCAAACAGAAACCAATAATATTGACACCCAAGCCTACTATTGGGATGCTTGCTACAGAGCTATTGCTCATGCAAATACAGCACTGCAAGCAATTGATGAATTAGGAAATCCAAGCAGTCTAAATCCTCAAAAAGGAGAAGCATTATTAGCAAGAGCCTATTCGCATTTTATGTTAGTGTCTTTTTGGTCAAAACGTTACAATCCAGCTAATGCAAGCTCAACTATAGGCATTCCCTATGTAACAAAACCTGAAACCGAGCTGCTTCCTCAATACAAACGAAACACAGTTCAAGAAGTTTTTGACTTTATTCAGAAAGATATTGAAGAAGGGCTGCCATATATAACCAATGGGTATAAAGAACCAAAATTCCATTTTAATAAAGATGCTGCCAGAGCATTTGCAAGCAGGTTTTATTTAATAAAAGGAGATTGGAACAAAGTAATTGAATTATCAAAAGACTTAGGCTCTAAACCAGTTGGAAAACTAAGAGATTTTGCATCCTATGATTTAATGAGTGCAGATGAGCAGCGTGTTAGCTATGCCAGCAGTGCAGCTCAAACAAATTTATTAATTGTATCGGCAAATTCAATTGTTGGAAGATCAGCCTCCCAAAGTAGATTTTATCTGTCGGGTGCTAGATATCAAGAAATTTTAGGCCCCAGCACAAGTCTTTTTGGAAAAAGCTGGCTGTACAATTTTTATTCATACAATAGTAGCACAACTGTATTTCTTCCTAAATTCTATGAGTATTTCAAGTATACAAATGTAACAGCTGGAATTGGAGAACCTTATGTCGCTGAAGTTTTACTAAGCAATGATGAGTTTTTCTTAAATCGTATAGAAGCTCATGTTATGGCTGGACAAATAAGTTTGGCAAATGATGAATTGGAATACTTTTTATCAACTAGAACAGTAGGATACAACGCCACTACGGATAAGCTAACCGAAGCTAAAGTTGTTGCGAAATATCCTGTAGTTGCTGATGAGTACACTCCGTTTTATACTATGACTCCAGTACAAACGTCTTATATAAAAGCAATTGCCGAAACAAGACGCAGAGATTTTATACACGAGGGCATGAGATGGTTCGATGTAAAACGTTTTAATATTGTTGTTAATCACGAAATTAATAACAAACCAACCAATATTTTAGTCAAAGATGATAATCGCAGAGCCTTACAGATACCTCTTCATGCATCAGGTAATGGCATCGAATTAAATCCTAGATAATTTTTAAAAGCAAAATATCATGAAAATAGTAAACTATAATAAAATAGCAGTTTTGTTTTTGACATTGGCAGTTCTTGCTTCTTGTTCCAATGATGATCAAGTAGGCGAAAGTCAGCTTGATTATAATCAGCCAACAAAAACTGCACTAGATAATTGGATAGGTATAAATTATCTAAACCCATACAATATAAATGTCCAATATAAGTGGAATCAAAATACGGTAGATAATAGCCGCTATTTGTTTCCGCCATTAGTAAGCAGCGTCCAGCCAGCACTTGAGATAGTTCAAAAAATATGGCTTGATAGCTATAAAACAATCGGAGGGGTAGATTTTGTAAAAAAAATTGCTCCTCGAGAAATTGTTTTGATAGGAGGAGTTAATTTAAATAGTGTAGGTACTAGAACCTTAGGATTAGCAGAAGGAGGACAGCGAGTAACACTTTTTGAAACTGATTATATAGACAAAACAAATCGAGCAAATATAAAAGAGTTTATACACACCATTCAACACGAATATATTCATATTTTAAATCAGAATAAACCTTTTGATGAAAAAGCTTGGGCCGCAATTACTCCAGTTGGATATACTGCCGATTGGTACAATTATACAAATGCTTCCTCAAATGAATTAGGTTTCATTACTAGTTATGCGAGATCTAATATTAATGAAGATTTTGCCGAAACAGCATCTGTTATATTAATCAGCTCAAAAGCTGAGTACGCAGCTTTCTTGGCAGGAATTAAAAGCGCGACTGCACTTGCTGCATTAAAAGCAAAAGAAGCATTAGTTGTAAAATATTTTAAAGATGCTTTTGATATGGATTTTTATGCTTTGCGTGATGAAGCTGAAAAAAACACGAATGCTGTTATAAACTAATTAAACACCGATAATTATGAAAGCACAAAATATATATAAATATCTAATTATAGGTTTTATAGCCTTACTACTGGTAGCTTGTACTAATACAGACGCTGAGCAAAAATTCGAACAAACACCAACTGAACGGTTAAATTCGCAGAAAAAAGAATTAATCGACATTCTTCTTTCTTCAGAAAATGGCTGGAAAGCAGTTTATTTTACTGATAATACCGTTTTAGGAGGCTATACTCATTTAATCAAATTTGCACAAGACGGAACTGTCCAAATGGCTTCTGATTTTGATGACGATACTGCTGTTTATAAAAGTGAATATGATATTCAACTAGGAAGTACGGTAAGTTTGGTATTTACTACCAAAAACAGAATCCATCTTTTATCAGATTCTGACGACTATCCAATTCCTACACTGCGAAGCAAAGGATACCTTGGCGATTTTCAGTTTTTATATTATGGTCAAGAGAATGGCGAAATTATTTTTAAAACCAACAGAAGTAATCAAGAGCTGCGCTTTGTAAAGGCTACAGCTCAAGATTGGACTGACTTGCATAAAAATATAGATATGATCGCCAATGTCGTTGGAGATCCCTCCAGACCACTCTTTAGATTACTTGAAACTAATGATGGTAAAACAAAACACCAATTCGATTTTAGTTTTTCTGAGGTTACTCGTTTTGCTGAAGCAAATTCTGTCGAGACAGGTTATTCGGTAACCTATGATATGGGAATTGGTTATTCGCCAACAGGCATTGTAGTTAGCCCAGCGGTTGAAGTTGGAGGTGAAAAGCTATCCGTTTTTGTCTACAAAGATTCTGACGGAAGTTTTACAGCAACAGGTACAAACGGTGTAAGTGCAACTATTAAATATTCAAATAAACCTTTGGTTCTGACTGATGATTATAAAATTCTTTTACCTTTAAATGCAAATGTAGTATATGGGCATGACAGATCTATACTTGAATTAGCTCCAACAAATTCCCTTTTATTTATTTCAATTTTTAAAACCATTGAGTCCACTTTGGCGGTCGGATCAAAGTTGACCAGAATACAGCCTTGGTTTAATACTCCTAATGGGAGCTACGTCGAGTATAGATTTGTTAGTTCAACAGGAGCGACAACAAGAGTCTATCATTATTTTACGCTAACAAGTGATGCTTCAAACAAAACTATAACCTTACATCCTACAACTATTTGGAAAAAGGGATCAACTTTTGCGAATGCCGTTACTATATCAGCTGAAGCAAATTTGAAAGACTTAGATGATAATTTAATGAATCCAAAAGGTTTATACTTTAAAAGAGAAAACTTTACAGTAGGCGCAAATAATGCTGTTTTTACTTTCACAAGTACTGATAGCCCTTTTAGAATGACAACTTGGGCTTTTCAATAATAAATTAACATCGTTTATGCTAAAATATAATTGAATAAAAATTGGATTATATTGAATGCCCATACGATATTATACCAGAACGATTGGCTTAGAATATAATCAGTATTGGTATAAAATACCTAATAAAATTTATGCCTATCCGTAGCCAAGATTAATAGAGTTCACAAGCTTTATTGATCAGTGAAATCAGTAGAAGAAAAAACAACTGATACATATTTTACGGATAGTCTTAATAACATATATAATAACTACTTGGAAACATAATCAATTATTTTTTGAAGAAAAGCAGTTCAAAATTGAATTGCTTTTCTTAATTGAATTTCAAAAAAATAATCATCAATTTTACAGAAAATTCATTAAATTAATTAATTATTATTAAGATTATTCTTTTTTTTTATTCATATATTTATAATATTTATTAACAAACAAAAAACATCTCTAATGCGCCTTTCAGTCAAATGAAACTGAAAATTTACCTGTACGGATTTATAACAGTATTGATTATGATAATTTTTTATTCCTGTTCTACTACTGAAGATGAATCTATAAATAAATCAGGAAATGCTGAAGCTAAAAAAGAATCAGGCAAAAATGAAACTTTAGATAAATCAGAAGTTGCAATTTCGGATTATGATACCGGGAATGTAAATTCATTTTCGCAACAAACTTTCACAATTGCCGAAAGTTTACAAGTAGCATTAAACAAAAATAATTATGTAGGATTTAATAATGAAGCTATTCAATTGGTGAATGCGGCAACAAACGAAAATGATCTAAAATTTGCATTTGAGAGAGCGGGAATAGCAAATAGTCAAGAAGTTATTGATTTACTGAAGACTATGGTCACAGCACAACAAGATTTTATTTCTGAAAATCCAAACTTTTATAATTTACCTATAGAAACACGAATCGAAGTACTAAATGCCAGTCTTGAACTAACTAGAAGCACTTATATTTGGAATACACCATTACCAAATATAGCACAAGTTGTTCCTGACACTAAGTGTGGATGGCTCCTTACAAGAAATTGGAATAGATGTAATGAAGATTTTGCAGGATGTGCAGTAGGTGCTGTTATTGGTGCTGCAGTAGGGGGGCTGTTTCCAGGCTTAGTCGCTGCAGCAGGTTGTATTTATACAAAAGTAAATTGTCAGAACAGAGCACAGGAAGACTATACAGAATGTCTAACAGAAATAATAGATGGTGTGCCACCACCAACTGGAGAATTAACGTTACATTGCACTGATGATATACTGGCAACAGTAGATAGTTGTTGGACAACAGACTCCAATGGCAAATATGTTGGAAGAGTTAATTAACAACAAAAAGAATAATTTTATAATATGATAAGGAAACATATTACGCCAATAAAAATTATTTCCTCTTTATGGGTATTACCTCTTATATTTATTCCAAGAGAATATAGTGAATATTCGAGATATTATTTATACGGGTCCATAACAATAATGTTCCCATTTATGATTTTTAACCTTATTAAACAGAGAAGAGAAGACGAGCTCAATGGTACAACACTGTTTAAATCATCAATTTATAGGATGCTGATTGTGGCAGTAGTGCTAATAATTTTCTTTTTCATTACTGAGCAAAATCACATCTGAGCTTTTTAGCTTTAATTTTATTTAAAGAAAAGGCAACTCAAATTGCACTGCCCCCAAAAAGTTAGACACTATTTGAGTTGCCTTTTTTGATTTCCGTGTGGCTGTTAAATTAGTTTTAAGTTGTTTAAATGTTACCTAAAAAAAAAGCACTATTTTATTTCTAATAAATATTCATGAATTTAAGATGAGCTGCACCTCAAAGACAACTTTTTGACAATCCTTGCAATATTTTTGTTATTTTAGCACTAAAATAAAAGTGTATGCCAACCGACTGTATCAGCTATCAAACCTCAGGATATTTCTCTCCCTTGATGAATGATTATTTAGATCAAAAAAACGAATTACATTCCTTATACCACCGTTTCCCAACTCTCGAAAACTTTGAAAAACAGATTGAAGAGAAAAAAATCAATTTCAATGACAATGGCAATAGCAGTTTCAAAAGACAGACCTTAGTAAGTGTTTTAAAAAAACAATACGATCAATTAAACGTTCCTCCAGAAACCTTAAACAACATTGAACTTTTAAGCCTTCAAAACACCTTTACTGTTACCACAGGACATCAGCTCAACTTATTCAGCGGTCCTTTGTATTTTTTGTACAAAATCATTTCGACTATTAATTTGACAAATGAATTAAAGGCGAAATATCCTGACTATAATTTTGTCCCTGTATATTGGATGGCAACCGAAGATCATGATTTTGAAGAAATCAATTATTTTTGTTTCAAAGGAAAAAAATTTCACTGGAACAGAGAAAGCACAGGACCTGTCGGAAGATTATCCACCGAAGGCTTATCCGATTTCCTAGAAATATATGCCCTTGAAATAGGTTCCAGCACCAATGCTAACACCATCAAAAAACTATTTGAAGATTCCTATCTCAATCATAACAACTTAGCCGATGCCACCAGATATTTAGCAAATGTACTTTTTGGCTCATCAGGATTAGTTATTTTGGATGCAGATAATTCCGACTTGAAACGCAATTTCATACCATACATAAAAGAGGAATTATTGCATCAAACATCTTTCAAAGCGGTAACGGAAACTATCGAAAAAATGAAAGACTATTTCGTTCAGGTGAATCCGCGCGAGATTAATTTATTCTATATTGAAAATAATTTACGAGAGAGAATCATTCTTGAGAATGGAATTTACAAGGTTAACCACACCAAAATTGAATTCACTGAAACTGAAATACTAGCATTATTAGAAAGTAATCCTGAGAAATTCAGTCCAAACGTAATTATGCGTCCTTTGTACCAAGAAGTCATTCTTCCCAATTTATGCTACATTGGCGGAGGCGGAGAAATTGCTTATTGGCTGGAATTAAAATCTTTTTTCACTGCCGCAAAAGTTACTTTTCCAATCTTGCTGTTGAGAAACTCCGTGCTTTTGGCAACTGAAAAACAAAACAAAAAAGCCGACAAATTAAACTTAAGCTGGTCTGATTTATTTTCAAAACAAAACACTTTAGTCAACCGAGTAACCCAAAAACTATCGGATTTTCCGATTGATTTTACACTGCAAAAAGAAGCATTACAAAAACAATTTGAGGCACTACTTGAATTGGCCAACCATACCGACAAATCTTTCTTAGGTGCCGTAAAAGCGCAAGAAGTCAAACAAACCAAAGGATTAGAAACTCTCGAAAAAAGATTGCTTATTGCTCAAAAAAGAAAATTCCACGATGAATTACTGCGCCTAATTGACTTGCAGAACGAATTATTCCCTAATCAGAGTTTACAGGAACGTCAAGCTAATTTTTCTGAATTTTATTTAGAAAATGGAGAACGTTTGATTCCTCAAATAATGAACCAACTCAAACCATTGGAACAAAATTTTAATATAATAACTATTTAATGTTTAGTCATTAAAATACTAAGCAACTAAGGTTTAAATAACAAAAATTAAAAACCATAAAAACTCAGAGACTCAGTCCCGATAGCTATCGGGACAGCAACTTAGTAACTTTAACCAAAAGAACCAATGACCAAAGACCGCCTTATTTCGCTTGATGTATTTAGAGGATTAACCATTTTATTAATGACCATTGTCAACAACCCCGGCAGTTGGGCAACCGTTTATCCTCCCTTACTCCACTCTGAATGGCACGGCTGTACCCCAACCGACTTGGTTTTTCCGTTCTTTATTTTCATTATGGGAGTAGCTATTTCTTTTGCAATGCCAACCAAAAGTTATGACAGCACCACATTCAGCAAAATCCTAACACGTTCGTTACGAATGATTTGTTTAGGAATATTTTTTAACTTTTTTGGAAAAATACAGCTCTTTGGATTGGAAGGAATTCCATTAGTGATTGGTCGTTTAATTATAACAGCTGGAGTTGGCTATGCATTAATGGGTAATTTTAATGCTAAACTAAAAACCTATTTGGCTGTATCCATTTTTGTAATTTATTTAGTCTTGGCCTACAGCGGTATCGAGGCTTATAAAATAGTGAGACTTCCAGGTGTGTTGCAGCGCATCGGAATTGTCTATTTCATAGCGTCACTTTTATATTTAAAAACCAACCAAAGAACACAATTATTAGTTGCCATGGGGATATTGCTAGGGTATTGGGCAATAATAACGCTAATTCCAGCTCCGGGATTCGAAATCACAAATCTCGAAAAAGGCACCAATTTTGCAGCTTGGGTAGACAGCGTTTTTCTAAAAGGGCACATGTGGGAAGCCACCAACACTTGGGATCCCGAAGGAATACTAAGCACGATTCCTGCCATTGCAACCGGTGTTATCGGTTTATTGATTGGACAATTGCTCAACAGCCCTTTATTAAAATTGGAAAAGGTCAAAAAAATGGCCATTATCGGAATCACTCTTATCATATTGGGTCAGTTATGGAATATTGTTTTCCCTATAAACAAAGCACTTTGGACGAGTTCATTCGTTGTGTACACTGCAGGTTTAGCAACATTCGTTTTGTCAATTTTATATTATTGCATCGACATTGCCGATTATAAAAAAGGCACAAAATTATTTCTGATTTGGGGAGTGAACCCAATGATTGTATTCTTTCTTTCCGAAATAATACCGCAGGCAATGGTGATGATTTCATTTCCGAATCCAAAAACGCCAACAGAGCAAATCAATCTTTTAGATTATTTATATGTTGCCGGAGTGCAGCCGTTTTTCAGTAATCCGATGACCGCTTCATTAATATTTGCAATTCTTTATGTAGGTTTATGGTCTCTACTTTTGACATATTTTTATAAAAACAAAATGTATTTCAAAGTTTAAAATAAAAAAACATCACAGTAATAACAGGTTTTTACCATTAAATTGACAATTTGCTAAAATCATTAGATAAAAAAAGTATATTTTTGCACAAAATTTTAAAACACAGAAAAAATGGCGACCAATAGAACTTTTACAATGATTAAGCCAGATGCAGTTCAAAATGGACACATCGGAAACATATTAGCAATGATTACAAACGGTGGTTTCAAAATTGTTTCTTTGAAATTAACTCAATTGACAGTTGCAGATGCTAAAGCATTTTACGCTGTTCACGCTGCAAGACCTTTCTATGGAGAATTAGTAGAATTTATGTCTCGTGGTCCCATTGTTGCAGCAATTTTAGAAAAAGATAATGCTGTTGAAGATTTCAGAAATTTAATTGGTGCGACAAACCCAGCCGAAGCCGCTGAAGGAACTATCCGTAAAGCATACGCAACTTCTATTGGAGAAAATGCTGTTCACGGTTCTGATAGCGATGAAAACGCAGCTATCGAAGGAGCTTTTCATTTTGCAGGAAGAGAGCAGTTCTAATTTTAGATTTCTAGATTTAAAATTCTTAGACTACTTAAATTAAAAAAAGAAACCCGCTTCATAGAAGTGGGTTTCTTTTTTTAATTGCAAAATTTATTAAAGATTATCAGCTGTCTTTTTAATGATTTTATTAACTCTTTCATCTAAATCTTTTAGAAGTTCCTCTAAAGCACTTTCACACATAGGCAATACTTTTTCAGGAGTTAAAACAGGAACTCCACCTATGATAGCTCCAGTTTTTTTAGAGTTTGCCCCTTCATTAAGAGCAAATATTTTTTTTCCTGTTTTATTATACAAAGAAATTCTAGCATAAGCTCTCATTTTAACTGTTCCTGTTCCTCCAACAGCAAAACCTTTTTGTAAAGAAAAATGTACTTCAGTGAATAAAACGCCATCTGCAATTTCTTTAAAAATAGTAGCAGTTCCTACTTCATTAGCTTCACCAGCTATTCCTTCATAAATATATTTGTATCCCGGGTAATTAATTATAGTTTTCCCCGCTTCTCCCTCTCTAGCGAATTTAGGAGAGAAATCAATATATTCCTGTTTTTGAGTCACTTCATTTTCAGGAATTATATCAAATGGAAATTGTTTAGAATAAACATTAAAAAAAGCATTATGATATTTCTCTAAAATAGGAGTAAGATTAAAATCTGGATTATTGCCTAAATCAGCTATTGAAGCCAAACCGTTTAGACCCAAATCAGAAAAATCGATTGTTTTATCGGTATAAAAAGCAACAACTGCTACTTTTTTCTTTTGTGAATAACTATTTAAAGCAAATAATACGGTTAAAATAAGTAATACTTTTCTCATTGTTGTTTTTTAAAATTGTTTTTAGCTGTTGATTATTGAACAAGTAAGCTTCTTTTATTTATTAAAAAAATACTTACTGCCAAATGTATAAAAAAACACTTCTAAAATAGAAGTGTTAACTATATTTTTAAAATTAAAATCTAATAATTCAGGTCCGTTTAAAAGTCTAACGCAAAACCACATCCCTCACCACATCTCTCCGCAATTCCTCATTAATCATTTTTATAATCTTGGATTTACCATGGCTTAATTCCTCGCGCAGCACTGCCGAAGTCAGCTCAACATAAAGCGTAGAACCTTTCAAAACCACATTATTAGTATAACTGTTCACTCCATTCCCCATCAAATTGCGCCAAGCTTCCTTCACATCAATCTGATCCATTCCAGGCTGTAATTTGTTCACTTCAATAATCTGCTTCAAAACATCACCCACTGTGCTTTGATTATTTAGTCTTTTTACCATAGTCGTCTAGATTTATTGGTCCCGTTTTTTTATAATGATATTCTTTTTTCTCTGCATTCAAAACAACCAACTCTTTATCTGTCAAAGCCAGTATTTCCTCGCTCCATTTCATATACGCCGTACTGTAATCCAAAAAAGCGCGGTCATCTGCAAAACGTATTTTCACGTTTTCAAACGTGTCATTCACCAAAAAAGTACCGTCCAATTGCGGCATTACTTTCTTACGGATCCCAGCATTATTTTTATCAATCCGAAAATAATCAAATGATTCATTCATCCCGTACTGCTTCTCTTTTCCATCCTCGAAAACCACTTTTTCAATCTCCCAATAGCCGTTGATTTTGGCGGCATCAGCCGGAGTTATTTTTTGCTTACACCCAACTGACAAAAGGGTAATTAGTAAAAAGCCAAATACTTTTTTCATAAAATAATTATTTTTTTTAGGAGCTAATTCCTGCTATTCGTTTCAATCTTATGAGCCTCGTCTCGCCTTTTGGGACGAGACGAGGCTCATAAGGATTTCCACTGCACACGAGCGAAGCGAACTGGCGAAGCAATCAGGGCTAAGGCATCCCCTGTTTATCAATATCTTTAATTAAAACAACAAAGTTAAACTTTAAAAATCCAAAGAAAATAAAAAAACGCATTCCCATTAAACTATTTTCTATATTTTTGATCTTACCCAAAACTAACCTCCTCAACCATGTCAAAATCAATACTGTTACTTGTATTTGCACTTTTCTGTATCAATTGTTCCTCTAATGATGATGAACCTGTTCCAGCTCCTACAGAAACACTCTATTTTCCGCCACTCACAGGCTCTGATTGGGAAACCAAATCCATAGAAAGCCTTGGATGGAAACAATCGTCCGTCAAACCACTATTGGATTATTTGGAAGTCAAACATTCTAAAGGTTTTATTATTTTGATCAATGGGCGCATTGTAATGGAAAATTATTTCAACGGACACGATGCCTCTACAAATTGGTACTGGGCAAGTGCCGGAAAAACATTGACATCAACAATGACTGGAATTGCACAGCAGGAAAACCTCATCAGCATCAACAACAAAGTGTCACAATACATAGGAACAGGCTGGACAAGTGCACCTCTTGCCAAAGAAAACCTCATTACCTGTAAACATTTGTTAACTATGACTTCTGGCTTGGACGACACCACCGATGATGTTTCTCCCTCCGCCCTTACCTATACCGCCGATGCAGGAACCCGTTGGGCATATCACAACGTGTATGTAAAACTTCAGGATGTCATCGCGCAGGCCAGCGGACAATCTTGGAGTACTTATTTCAATGCTAAATTAAGAGACAAAATAGGGATGAACGGCGCTTGGTTTACCTCTGGCAACAATATTGTTTACAGCAGTACCACCAGAAGTATGGCACGTTTTGGACTGTTAATGTACAATAAAGGAAAATGGGAAAATAATGTAATCCTGAACGAAAGCTATTTCAACGAAGCGACAGCCACTTCCCAAAACATCAACTTAGGTTATGGCTATTTATGGTGGCTGAATGGTAAAGCCAATTATCATTTACCGCAATCACAAGCTACTTTTCAAGGAAGCATTATCTCTACAGCTCCAAACGACATGTTTATGGCTTTGGGCAAAAACGATCAAAAAATCTATGTCATTCCCAGCAAAAAAATGGTAGTCATCCGAATGGGAGATGCAGCAGATAACGTAAACCTTGCCCTATCCGATTTTGACGAAATGCTTTGGACAAAAATAAGTGCTTTGTATCAGTAGGGATAAAATTTATTTATTGCTAAAGCTCTTAATTTTAAGTAGTAGTAGTAGTAGTAGTAGTAGTAGTAGTAGTAGTGTATCATAATTAAGGAATTACGAAACACTGCTACTTATTTACATTTTTTCACTGCCTCAAACCGTGTAGTTTTTGTAAATTACCAAAGGTTTTGCGCGATATTTTATTTTATTAATGAAGGCAGAATAAAATCCTTAACAATCGTATCAGCCTGCGGGTGCCCATAGGGCTTATTGTAAGCTTTAGATGTTATAATAATCACAATCGGAAGGTCTTTGAAAATTATAAATTCATTTCCGCCATTTCCCGCACAATAAAATGTTTCATAGTTTTTACCTTTATAAGCAACCGACTTATTCCAAAATAAATAACTATAAAATTGATTATCTCTTTCAGGAATTTGGATTTGGCGTGTGAAAGTTTTCTGCACCCATTCAGTAGGTAATATTTGTTTGTCATTCCACATGCCATTATTTTTATACAATTGGGCATATTTTGCATAATCTAATGAGGCCATTTGTAAACTTCCCGCGGTATTAACTACTTTTTGCGGTGTATATTGCCATTGATATTGTTTGATATTTAATGGTTTAAAAAGTTTTTCATCTGCATATTTTTCCAAACCATCAGGAACATTTTTATCTAGAATATCGCCTAAAAGCACCACTCCTGCAGTGAAATAATCCCATCTGCCTCCATTTGATTTTGTTTTATCCATCTGAAGGTCTAAAGTAAATTTTACCCAATTGTCAGTAGGATACATGTTTTCCTCATTTCCTGATGAATCACTATCGATATCGGAACCATTAAAAGCGGAACTCATAGTCAGTAAGTCTTTTATTTTTACACTGTCTTTTTTAACTTCATAGTTTTCAAACGTTTTTAGGCTGTAAAATTTATTCAGTGTTTGATTTTCGTCATTAATAAAACCGTCATTAATAGCGATTCCCATAAGCGTTGAAGTAAACGATTTTCCTGCAGAACGGGTATCGTGCAATGTATTTCGATCGGCACCATTAAAATACTCTTCAAGCAAAAGCTTTCCTTGATGAATTACAACAATACTCGTAATTTCCTTTAGATTATAATTGGCAATTTCAGCATTAAGAGATTCAATTTTCTTTTTGTCGAATGCAAAATCTGAAAGTTCCCAATCACTGCCTGATTGTATCGGCTGAACTGCAATTTGTTTAGCAGTTATTTTTGGTGGTTGGATTATGAGTTGAATTTGACCTTCTGCAATTAAGCCACCAACCTTTACACCACTATTTTCATCAATTTTCACATAAGGTCTAATCTCAATTTTGAGTTGGTGCTTACCATTTGTTAATTCTTTTTCACCGCCATTGAGTTTAAATCTTTCCCACATATACATTGCCCACCAATCTTCACCTTTGGTACTGGTTAAAGGAACCCTGAATGTAGTCGAAGTATTTTTGTTGCCACCAGAACCAAAGTTACATCCTGAATTAATATTTTCTTTATAGATAAATTTATTATCAATATGGAATGAGAATTGGAGATTACCTTTTTTGAGTAGTTCTTCAGCCGATAAATCAGGAGCCAATTGATGGAGATAATTCGTTACAGAATTATCCATAAAAACCCTGATATTTAAGTCTGATCGGTAGGTCAATTGGAAGGATTTAAGGAAATCAGATTCAGAATATTTATCCAATGGTATATTTCCCTTCATGAAAGTTACCTTGCCAATATTAGTTTTGTGCAGACTGTTAGTTATTCCGTCATTAGATACAAGATCTTTCGTTTGTCCAAAGGAAGTTTGATAAAAAAGAATAACTAAAAATGTAAGTGAAATCCGTTTCATATTTTTTATATAGTTAGCCTCAAAAGTATAGCTAAATACTGTATAAAAATAGAACAGGATTAACATTTGGAAATATTAACGGAAAAGGATTTTTCTGTATTCGGACGGATTAATTCCGTTGATTTCTTTGAAACAGCGTGTAAAATGACTTTGATCGGAAAAGCCACACTCAAAAGCTATTGATGTCAAATCTAATTTTTTTTCCGAAATTAGCTGTAAAGACTTTTGAACTTTTAATTTTCTAATGTATTGTCCCAGACTGGAATTGAAGTATTTTGAAAATTCTCTTGACAAATGTACCGGATGAATGTTTAAAGCTTTTGACAAATATTCTAAAGTAAGATTATCCGAAAACTGGTCATTCAATATCATATTTACTTCAGAAACCCAAGTCGGTTTTTTATTAGATTCGGTTTTATTTACCCGAAGCATTTTTGCTAAAGTTTCTAATAATAATGTTTGAATTGAAAGTTGTGCTGTAGTATCATCTGCTTTTGTCTCCCTGAAAATCTTATACATCAAAAACTTCAAATCGGGATTTGCAATATTGATGCTGCCTTGTGAATTTGTTGTATTAAATTCCAAATTATCAAACCAGCATTTTTCTATTTCAATATGAAAACCTCTTGTAAATCCTTCAGGTTTGATGTTATAGTGCGGTTCCTGCCAATTATGAAATAGTAAACTGCCTGCAGAACAATTATAAATTTCTTTTTTGTTTCCTTCAATTACATTTCCTTGAAGTATAAACGTAAAATAAGCGTTTTCGTGATAATGCCAATCCACTTTATCGTGAGTATAAACAGTATCGGTCAAAGTAATTCCTTCTAAATTAATAGTCTTATTAGTTTGTCCATAAAATTCTCCTTTTTGTGATAATTTCATTATTGTTTTTGGTTGAATTTCGGTTCTTTAAAATACCACACAACTAACTACAAACCTTCACTAATTTTTCAAAAAAACAATTAAAAACTTACTTCTTAACTCTCTTCATCAATCCTAAAAAGAAAAAGACCAATCCAACAATCAGTAAAGCATAATAAAAACCAACACTGGTTGTTCTAATAATGTTTGCCAATACAAAAGCCACAATACTTACAAAATAAAAAAATATAGGGCTGGCATTTTTTATAGAAGAAAAATTCATGAACTTATTATTTAAAAAAACTATCTACGAATTCGTATTTATTAAAAACCTGCAAATCTTCAATTCCTTCGCCAACACCAATGTATTTTACAGGAATTTGAAACTGGTCTGAAATACCTATAACAACACCGCCTTTGGCAGTACCGTCTAATTTGGTAACCGCTAGACATGAAACCTCTGTGGCAGCAGTAAACTGTTTGGCTTGTTCAAATGCGTTTTGTCCTGTAGAACCGTCCAAAACCAGCATTACATCATGTGGAGCATCGCCTACCACTTTTTGCATTACTCTTTTCACTTTTGAAAGTTCATTCATCAGGTTGATTTTATTGTGCAGACGACCAGCAGTATCAATAATAACAACATCAGCATTTTGAGCCACCGCCGATTGCAGTGTATCAAAAGCTACAGAAGCAGGATCACTTCCCATTTCTTGCCTAACAATTGGAATACCTACTCTATCCGCCCAAATTTGCAATTGATCAATTGCAGCCGCACGAAATGTATCTGCAGCTCCTAAAACTACATTTAAACCAGCTTTCTTGAATTGATAAGCTAATTTCCCAATTGTGGTTGTTTTACCCACTCCATTTACACCAACAACCATCAAAACATAAGGCTTGGTATTTATCGGAATGACAAATTCGGTTGCTTCGCCAGTATTGGTTTCTGATAATAGTCCTGCAATTTCTTCTCTCAAAATTTGGTTGAGTTCCTCAACTCCGAGATACTTATCTGCTTCCACTCTTTTTTCAATTCGAGTGATTATTTTTAGGGTTGTATTGACTCCCACATCCGAAGAAACAAGAACTTCTTCTAAATTATCCAAAACATCATCATCTACTTTTGATTTTCCTGCTACTGCTTTGGTTAACTTGGAAAAGAAACTGGTTTTTGTTTTTTCTAGGCCTTTATCTAATGTTTGTTTCGCCTCTTGACTTAGGCTAGAGTCTTTTTTCTCTGAGGAGAATATTTTTTTAAAAAAGCTCATGGAGTTTATGGTTTGGAATTTACATTTGTCAACTTAAACAAGAAAAATCAATTAAAAACAATATGATTTGCCTTTAACGAAATTCTCAAAAGAATCTTTTAATTTCGAGGTGTAAATATAGAAAATAAAAAAGCTACTTCCGAATGAAAGTAGCTTTTCTATAATATGTATAGTTAATTATTTCTTTTTCAAGAATTCATCAACTTCTTCAGGAGCCATAATAGATTCAACGAATGTATATGCCCCAGTTACTGGAGATTTCACCATTTTGATGGCTTTTGATAATCTCTTAGAAGATGTTTGTAACGATGCTACGGTTTTCTTTGCCATGATTGAAAGTTATTTGAAATTTTAAAAAATTCCTCAGATGTAATCATCTGAGATTTTTTTAATCTCTAATTATTATTTAATTTCTTTATGAACAGTAACTCTTTTCAAAATTGGATTAAATTTTTTAATCTCTAATCTGTCTGGAGTGTTTTTTTTGTTCTTTGTAGTTATGTATCTTGAAGTCCCTGCAACACCAGTTGTTTTGTGCTCAGTACATTCTAAAATTACCTGGATTCTATTTCCTTTCTTTGCCATCTTGCTATTTTTTTATTTTGGAAAAGATTATTTAATAAATCCTTCTGACTGCGCTTTTTTCAAAACTGCAGCGATTCCATTTTTATTAATTGTTTTTATCGTAGATGCTGCTACTCTAAGAGTAATCCATCTATCTTCTTCTGGAAGATAAAAACGCTTTTTAACTAAGTTAACAGAAAATTTTCTCTTAGTTTTGTTCATAGCGTGAGAAACGTTATTTCCTACCATCGCTCTTTTACCTGTAAGGTCACAAACTCTTGACATTATACTTATCTTTTATCGTTATTCAAAATCAGGGTGCAAAGAAAAGAAAAATAAACCTATCTACCAAAATATTTATAAGTCTTTTTTAGAAATTTCTTTCAATAACATTTCAAGCCCTTTTACCGATGCCCTATCTATCACTTTTTCACGTGGTTGACCAAAATCAAACTCTTCTACGATAACTCCATTTGGCGTTGCCAAAGCAATAAAAACAGTTCCTACACTAGCATCAGCCTCGCCTTTTGACGGGCCGGCATTACCTGTTGTCGCAATAGCATAATCCGTATTCATTAGTTTCTTCACATTCAAAGCCATAGCCTTAGCGACTTCAGCACTCACAACGCTATGTTTCTCTATCAGATTCTTCGAGATTCCTAACACATTTTGTTTCACTTCTGTCGAATAAGCCACTACACTCCCTTTAAAATAATTTGAAGCTCCGGGAACAGAACTCAAGAGCCGTGCAACACCTCCTCCTGTACAGCTTTCGGCTGTAGAAACAGTTTTATTCTGCTGCGTTAAGATCTTTCCAACAACCGTCTCGAGAGTTTCATCATCTTCAAAACCTACAATAATATCTCCTATTATTTCTATCAACAAAACTACATTCTCTTCAATAGCATTTTCCAATAACTCTTTATCAGTTCCTCTGGCCGAAAGACGCAAATTCACTCTTCCGTATGCAGGCAGATAAGCCAGTTTTATGAATTCAGGCAGATTATTTTCCCAGTCTTCAATTTGTTCCGCAACGGCACTTTCTCCACGTCCATAAGTAAGAATCGTTTTGTGAAGAATATACGGGCGTTTATAATCTTGAACTATTTTTGGAATGATTTCATTTTCTACCAAATACTTCATCTCAAAAGGAACTCCTGGTAATGACACAAAAACAGTATTCTCCTTTTTTATCCACATTCCTGGCGCTGTGCCAACCTTATTATGAAGAACAGTACACTTAGAAGGAACCAAAGCCTGATCTTTATTAATCTGAGTAATCGGCCGTTTATAAAACCCCTCTATCAATTGAGTTACATGCTCAAGAACTACAGCATCAACAACCAATTCATCTTCAAAATAATCACAAAACGTTTTCTTGGTAATATCATCCTTTGTTGGCCCTAATCCTCCTGTAATAATAACAATATCAACTGTATTCTGAAGTTTTAAAAATGTGTCTAGGATATGCTCACGAGAATCACTCACAGATAGCATTTCCCTAACCTCAACCCCAATTCTATCCAATGATTTGGCTATAAAACCAGAATTTGTATCTACAATCTGACCAATTAGAATTTCATCTCCAATTGTAACTATGGCTGCTTTCATATTTTAAAAATTTTTTGCTTTATACTAAATAAAAAAATCTAACTGTTGTATCTACTTATACAACTGCTAGATTTCTTTATATTTATTCTTTCAGATAAAATTAAAACATACAATTAAAGATCAAAATCTTTTTTTAGCTCTTTAATAGCATCTTTAACCTGCGACTTAACACTTTTGTAAGTCTCTATTATTTCTTTCTTTTTTCCCTCGCGCTTAGTCCAGGCTTCAATCTGCAAAATCTCTTCGAATGCTACGTTTAAACCAAGCAAATCTAATGTTGGTTTCAGTTTATGTGCAAAAGCATAGGTCTGCTTGTAATCTTTATTTTTAATCCCTTCACCTATTTGTGATAAATCTTCAGGAACCTCGGTAACAAATAAATTCAAAATTTCATTCACAAACTCTGGATCATTATCTGAAAGTGCGTACACTTTTGCCAAATTATATTTTATAGCCATTATTTTACTTGTATTCTAAATAGTTTTTGTCCTTCTAAAAATCCTTCCAAAACATCATTTGGTTTTACTGCCGCAACTCCTGCTGGTGTTCCCGTAAAAATAATATCCCCAATCTTTAATGTAAAAAATTGAGAAACATAGGAAATCAGTTCGTCAATATTCCACAGCATCATATCGGAATTCCCTTTTTGTACTGTAATATCGTTGTTCTTCAGTTCAAAAGTAATATTTTCCAACGAAACAAAATTGCTTTTGGGCAAAAAATCTCCAACTACCGCCGAACCGTCAAATGCCTTAGCTTTTTCCCATGGCAATCCTTTTTCCTTCAATTTAGCTTGTAAATCTCTAGCCGTAAAATCAATCCCAACACTTACTTCGTCATAATATTTATGAGCAAACTTGGGTTCTATATATTTCCCCACTTTACTTATTTTTACAATAAGCTCAATTTCATGATGAATATCCTCCGAGAATTCAGGAATAACAAAAGGGTGCTGTTTTAATAAGATAGCCGAATCCGGCTTCATAAAAATAACCGGCTCCGAAGGGCGTTCGTTTTTCAATTCCTCAATATGATTGGCGTAATTCCTGCCGATGCAAATGATTTTCATCCTTTTTTAATGATTAGTGAATAGTGATTAGTAAATAGCAAACAGCACTTAAAAAAAACTACTCACCAATTACTAATCACTATTCACTTAATTTTTAGTATTTAATTTTCTTAATTTAATCGCCGTCAGGACTTTCTTGGTATATAAAGGAAAATCCGCATTTTGTATCCAGCTGTAATAGCCTGGTTCTGTTTCTAAAATCTTATCTACTTTAGCACCTTTATGCTTTCCGAAGGTAAAAATTTCTTCATTTTCAGCATCAAAAGCAATCATTCCAGCAAAGTCTGCTATTTTTTTTCTAGTAGTAAATTCAGACAGTGATTTCATATCGTTTTCCAATTCAGGATAACGATCCAATTGTGCCATTAAAATTTCATAAGTCGCCATAGTATCAGCTTCGGCAGAATGGGCATTTTCCAAACCTTTTCCGCAGTAAAACTTCAAAGCCGCACTCAAGGTACGTTCTTCCATTTTATGAAAAATAGTCTGAACATCGACAGAAACTCTGTTCTTCATATCAAAATCAACTCCGGCACGCAATAATTCCTCAGCCAATAACGGTATATCGAAACGATCCGAATTGAAACCAGCCAAATCACTGTCCTTAATCATATTGTAAACTTGAGGAGCCAATTCCTTAAAAGTAGGCTCATTTGCCACTTTTTCGTTACTGATGCCGTGAATTGCTGTTGATTGCGGCGGAATTGGAATCGTTGGATTCACCAGCCATGTTTTACTTTCTTTATTGCCGTTGGGAAAAACTTTAAAAACCGATATTTCTACAATTCTGTCTTTTCCGATGTCAATTCCTGTAGTTTCTAGGTCGAAAAAACAAATTGGCTTATTGAGTTTGAGTTCCATTTTTTGTATTTGAAATTGGTGCAAATATAAATTTAAACCACGTATTTTACTAATTTATTTTACCCCAAAACACCTGTCCTTAAAAATCAAAACCCGACACATTTAAAAAATCTGTCGGGTTTAACTCTATTTATATTTTGGATTTAATAATCTCTGTTTACATCAAACGCTTCAAGATATTCGGCTACACGCTTTACAAAACTTCCGCCCAAAGCACCATCTACAACACGATGATCATAACTGTGCGACAAAAACATTTTTTGACGAATGCCTATAAAATCTCCTTCAGGAGTCTCGATTACCGCTGGCACTTTACGAATAGCTCCCAGTGCTAATATCCCCACTTGTGGCTGATTGATAATTGGCGTTCCGAAAACACTTCCGAAAGTCCCAACATTCGTAACAGTATAAGTACCTCCTTGCGTGTCGTCTGGTTTTAGTTTACCATTTTTCGCGCGGTTTCCTAAATCATTTACCGCCTTGGCCATACCAACCAAGTTTAATTGGTCTGCATTTTTAATAACAGGGACAATTAAGTTGCCATTAGACAAAGCAGCCGCCATACCAAGATTGATATCCTTCTTTTTTATAATAAAATCACCTTGTACCGATATATTCATTTCTGGGTAATCTTTCAATGCTTTGGCAACGGCTTCCATAAAAATAGGAGTAAAAGTCAGCTTCTCGCCTTCTCTTTTTTCAAAAGCATTTTTAACTTTATCTCTCCATTTTACGATATTGGTAACATCAACTTCTATAAACGATTGTACATGAGCCGAAGTTTGAACCGAAGCCATCATATAACCCGAAATCAGCTTGCGCATTCTGTCCATTTCGATAATTTCATCCCCTCCATTTACAGAAACAGGTGAAACCGTTTGTGACGGAGTTACCGAAACTGCTTTTGGAGCTTCAACCGCTTTTGGAACTGGTGTTACAACCACTGGCGCAGATTGAGATCCTCTATTTTTTATATAGTCTAAAATATCATCTTTAGTAATACGCCCATCTTTTCCAGAACCGGCTATGCCGTCTAATTCAGCCAAACTTACCCCTTCTTCTTTGGCAATATTTTTTACCAATGGAGAAAAGAATTTATTGCTTTCGAAAAAACTAACTGGAGCAGAAACCGTTTCTTTGGCTGCTTCAACTGTTTTTTCAATCTCCTCAATAATAGCATCTGGAACATCCTGAGCTGGCGCAACAGCATTATCACCCTCAGTCTCAATAATAGCAATGGTTTGTCCAACCTGAACCAAATCGTCTTTTCCGAATAATTTTTCGACAAGAACACCAGAAACCTCTGAAGGCACTTCGGAATCTACCTTATCTGTAGCAATTTCCAAAACAGCTTCATCCGCTTCAATTTTATCGCCAACTTCTTTTAACCAATTTGTGATGGTTGCTTCTGCAACACTTTCTCCCATTTTTGGAAGCTTTAATTCAAATCTTGCCATATTGCTAATCTAAAAGATGATTCTGATTTTAATTTTGCGAAATTAACGAATATTTTAAATATAAATTACATTAAATGTAATTTTATTTCAATTTTTCAATTCTCCCCCTATCATTAGGAGAATCACTGCCAATACTAAAATTTGTTCCTTTTGGTATTATCCTAAAGACAACTCCTTTATTTCTATATTGTTCGTGAATCTCTATACATTTTTTAAAGGATACAGATTCATTATCTAAAATAATCTGTAACCCGTTTCTTATTGAATTTGACAGCAAATTTACCTCTTTTTCTGCTTTCCAATCGAGAAAATCAACCTTTTTTTGGACAAGAGCTGTTATTATTTTTACTAATGTTTCAGAAGCTGATACCAGCAAATAATTTTCAGGAATACTTTTGGTTTTTGGTCTGCCTTGAATTCTTTTAATTAAAGAAAAAAACACAATTCCAATTTTCATAAATGCCGAAAAAATAAAAGAAATCTGAAAATGTTTTTTATAGAAAAACTCCATCGCTTCCTGAAAACGTTTCATATAAGTACCATCCTTAACTGTACTTTCTCCTTTATAATGTATCACGGTTGTCTCGTGAAAATAATAATTGTTCTTTCCTTTTTGCAAAACCATATACGACAAATCGATATCATCTGAATACATAAAACAATCTTCATCAAAACCTCCCACTTCATTATAAAGCTCTTTTTTTAAGAACATAAAAGCTCCAACCAATATTTCAACTTCACCCGTTTGGTTTTCGGATAAATGCTGCGCATAATATTTATTAAAAAAAGATGATTCTGGAAATAGTTTATACAAAATCGCAATCTTAGTAAAAGCAACCCAAGGAGTTGGAATCCCTCTTTTACTTTCGGGCAGAAAATTACCGGTTCCGTCAATAAGTTTTACGCCCACAATTCCAAGATTATTTTGTTTTTGGGCAAAAGCCAATACTTTTTTAAATGTATCTTCAGCAACTACAGTATCAGGATTCAGAATACAGATATACTCGCCTTTGGCTTGGGACACACCAATGTTATTCCCTTTTGGGAAACCAACGTTTCGATTGTTCTGAATGAGCTTGACATTTGGAAAACGCGTTTTTATCATCTCACAACTATCATCAGAAGAATTGTTATCCACCACAATAATTTCGGAATCTATGTTTTGCAGAGCACTTTCTACGCTAAGCACACAGAGTTCCAAAAAATAGCGGACATTATAGTTGAGGATGATGACGGATAGTTGCATTAGACAAATATATAGAATAGAAATCTCAAATTAAAACAACAATAGTTTACGAAGTTCTTCAGAATTTCTTTTATTATTCCAAAACAGAATTAATTCAACTTGATTTTGAGCCTAATTAAGGCTATAAAACAATTTGGTTTATTTTAAAATACCGGAACGATGTCTCCCGAAAAAGCCTTATCATTCGCTTCAAACTCATTTTTATAATTGAATATAGGTTTGCATCTGTTTGTTTAATACCTTGCTTTTAATTTTTATTCGAATACCGCAATGTTCAAATTTTTGATACTTTCTTTCCTGCTCATAACCTCTTCTTATAGCCAAATTAAAGGCTGCACAGATCGTTTTGCTACTAATTTTGATTCAGAAGCGACTGAAAATAATGGAAGCTGCTGGTATGCTTCCGCAAAAGTAAAACCTGAATTTTCTGCAAAAATCAGTGATTCGATAATGGGAACCTCGGGTTTGATTCCTTTTGACGGTTTGCTATGGACTCATAACGACCACTTCGACACCACGTTTTACGGATTAGATTTGAAGGGGAAAATCAAGAAAAAAATCAACTTTCCAAGTCTAAAAAGTAACGACTGGGAAGATATTTCTCAAGACAGTTTATACCTCTACATGGGTGATTTTGGGAATAACTATCGAGGAAACAGAAAGGACTTAAGAATATTGAGGATTCAAAAAAAATCATTTTACACAAATAATCCTGTGATTGACACCATCTCTTTTTCTTATTCCAATCAAAAGGATTTTTTAGCTCTAAAAGAACATACCAGCGATTTTGACTGTGAGGCTTTTGTTGTATTGCAAGACAGCATTTATCTGTTTACCAAACAATGGACAAGGGAAAAAACAAGTGTATATGCTTTACCCAAAAATCCGGGAACATATATTGCCGAACTCAAAGAAACGATTGATGTACAAGGATTAATAACTGGGGCAACGGTATTACCTTCCAAAAAAGGCGTCGTTTTGTGCGGGTATTCTAAATTTCTTCAGCCTTTTATTTTATTATTGTACGACTATCAGAGCAATAATTTTGGGATTGGAAATAAGCGAAAAATAAAAATCAAACTCCCCTTTCATCAAATCGAAGGAATAACTACCGAGGATGGTAAATTGTTTTATCTCACCAATGAAGCAACAGTAAAAAAACCTTTTGTAGATACCATACAACAAATACATAGTATTGATTTGAGTCCTTATTTGGAACATTAGAAAATTTGACGCGAATTTGATTTTTGTGTCAGGAAAAAAGGTGCTTTTAGATGTGTTGTGAACATAAAATCAAAGCCTTCTTCAGTAGTTTCAGCAATAGAAGCATAATATCCTGTTCATGCATTGCTTACTAAAGCATCTATTTTGGTTGTGCCAAAATCCTTCTGTAAAGTTTCTTTTAAGTTGGAAACAAATCCATCAAAAGATCCCACTTTTTGCTAATTGTAATGCTGATTCTTTTCCAAGTCCACGGCTTCCACCTGTTAATAGGACTATCTTGTTTGAATTGTTTTCCATTTTTTGAATTTTAATTATTTCAACTTTTTTAATTATTTACTAATGGAATAACTTTACTTCCAATTAACTCAATAGACTTCATTAATTGTGAATGTGTTAAACCTGCATTGTCCATTTGAAACGTGAATCGGGAAACACCTCCCAAATCGTCACTAAAACGCATTATTTTATCAGCTATTTCATTTGGTTCACCAACTAATAATGCACCATTTGTCCCTACTTGCGCATTAAAATGAGCAGGTGTAATTGCTGGCCAGCCTCTTTCTCTTCCTATACGCGTAAAAGTTTCTGCATAACCAGGATAATAATCAGACAATGCTTTGTCTTTACTGCTTGCTGCATAACCTAAAGAATGTACACCCACTTTTAATTTTTCTGGTGAATGTCCAGCTTGTCTTCCCGCTTCTCTATACATATCTACTAAACCTCGAAAGCGTCTTGTTTCGCCACCAATTATGGCAATCATAAGTGGCATTCCTAATGTTCCCGCTCTTACAAAAGATGCAGGAGTACCACCAACACCTATCCATAAAGGCAAAGTATCCTGAAACGGTCTTGGATATATAGGCTGATCCACTAAAGGAGCTCTGAATTTCCCAAACCAGTTTACCTTTTCATTATTTTGAATTTGGATTAATAATTCCAGTTTTTCCAAAAAAAGTGCATCATAATCCAGAAGCTTATGTCCAAACAAAGGAAATGATTCTGTAAACGAACCACGCCCTACGACTAATTCCGCTCTTCCTCTTGAAATGAGATCAAGTGTAGCATATTCCTGAAAAACCCGTACTGGATCGGCAGCACTCAAAACAGTTACCGCACTAGTCAGCTTTATCTTTTTAGTTCTCGCGGCTGCGGCGGCCAAAATAACTGCTGGTGCGGAATCAAAAAACTCACGACGATGATGTTCGCCAATACCAAAGACTGAAAGACCAGCCTGATCCGCTTGTTCTATTCGAGTCAATAAATTTTCAAGGATATCTGCACCATCCACTGCTTTTTGAATTGTGCCGGATGCAAAACTGTCTATTCCAATTTCCATAGTGTTTTTAATTAAAAATTTATATTCTGCCACCTCCATTAGCAATTATTTGTTGCCCGTTTATCCAAGCTCCTTCAGGACTAGCAAGAAATGCCACCACTCCCGCAATGTCTTCTGGTTCACCCATTCGTCCTAAATTCATTCCATTGGCAATTCGTTCCATTTCTTCTTTTGAAACTTCTTTTTCCATTAAAGGAGTTCTTGTTGGTCCAGGAAAAACACTGTTTACTGATATTTGACGTGAACCAAGTTCCTGTGCCAAAATTTCGGTAACCACTTTACCAGCAGCTTTACTTGGAGCATAAATACCAAGACCCGCTGCTGGATAAAGAGAGCTCGATGAAGAAATTTGAATAATACGTCCTCCATTTCTAACTTTTTTAGCTGCTTGCTGCAACACAAAATAAGTCCCTTTATAATTCACGGCATTAATACGGTCAAAGTCGGCTTCGGTAACATCTGCAATTGGAATACCCATAACAGCTATTCCTGCATTGGCTACAACAATATCGATTCCGCCAAATTCTTGAATCACAGTATCAAAAAGAGAGATAATAGCTGATACATTACTAACATCTGCAGAAAATCCTCTTGCGATACCTCCAGTTTCTCTAATTTCATTCACTACGATGTCTGCTTGCTCTGAATCTCCAACATAATTCACAGCTATTGCAATCCCGTCTTTAGCTAAACGGATGGCAATCGCACGACCAATACCTGTGGCTGCTCCCGTTATCAAAGCTACTTTATTTTTTGATGCTGTCATTTTTTTATTTGTTTTAACCTAAAACATTTATTTTTTCAAGAGCCACTTTCATTGCGCTATCCTTCAAGGCAGAAACCGAAACACCTTCAACACGGAATGCTGTTACATCTGTCATACCAAAAAATCCAAGAGATGCTCGCAAGTAAGGTTCAATAAAATCATATGATTTGTAATCCCCTTCACTATAAACACCTCCTGTGGCAATAGCAAAGAATACTTTTTTACCCTGAATTAAACCAACAGGTCCGTTAGGAGTATAAGTAAAGGAAACTCCTGCTCTGGCTAAATGATCAATCCAGCTTTTTAAGACCGCTGGGATTCCAAAATTGTACATAGGAGCGCCTATAACTATAGTGTCTGCATTTAACAATTCATCGATTGTACTGTCAGAAAGACGAATTATATCCAATTGTTCGGACGAACGGCTTTCAGGCGGTGTGTTAAAGGATTGAATATGTCCATTAACAATATAAGGCAAGGAATCTGTAGTAAGATTTCGAACCTTAACCGATGCATTTTTGTGTTTAGAGATTAGTTTGCTGATGATTGCCTCGCCCAATTCTATAGATTGAGAAGCTTCGGCTCTTGGACTTGAAATTATATGTAATATTTTCATTTTATCAGATATTATTTTTATTGTTTAAATCAATTTTATCATATTTTCCAGCGTAAAAATCCTGATAAGCCTGAACAATTTCTTCCTGACTGTTCATTACAAATGGACCTTCTGCTACTATAGATTCGGTATATTCTTCACCACCAAATAACAGAACATCAATTGCAGTTTGAGCTGTGTTTTTAATTTCAATTTCTCCTGCTTTTCTGTCAAATTTTATAAACTCACCTGCTTCAAATTGAGTATCGTTCAGTAGTGCATTTTGAGTGGTTAAAAAGGCTGCAGATTCCATTTTGTCGTTTAGGCTGATGGAAAACTGTTTTCCCGCTTCCAATTGAATATGATACAAAAACTGCTCTGAATAATTTGGAATTTTTGAACTTAACTCTTCATAGCTGCCTACAATTACTTTTATCGAGCCAGTGTTGTTAAGCAATGTTTTTTTAGGTACTTCACTGGCTTGAATGGCTAAATGTGCTGGTTTTTCTGATTTGTTTTTTGCCGGCAGATTAATCCAGAATTGAAAACCATGAACGATCTTACTGTCTGTTTCGGAATCATAATTCAAATTTTCATCGTGAACAATTCCTGTACCGGCTTTCATCCATTGAATGCCGCCCGAATGTATTTTGGCATAATTCCCAGCACTATCAAAGTGCTCTTCCTCACCCTGAAGAATATAAGTCAATGTAGCAATACCACGATGTGGATGTGCACCCATACCGTTTTTATTTATAGTTTCTTTGACAGCAGGAGCTACATAATCAAGAAACACAAAAGGCCCAACTTTATTTGTATACCTATTGGGTAACATTCGATTGATATTTAAAGGATCTAGATTGGTTACATTCCCTTTTATTGAGAAACTGGCTGCCTTTTTCATTTTAATTATTATTTAATTTTTACCATTAAAAGCATATGAAATAGCTAATATCACTAAGAAAACGATAGGCATAATAACAGCAGAAATGGGATCACCACTTGAAGAATGTGCAATAGATGCAGAAACAAATGTCAATGCAAATCCAAAATAAGCGAATGATTTAATTTTATCTGAAACTATTGGAAGCAACAATGCTAAAACTCCTAAAACCTTTAGAACAGCTAATTCGATTCTGAAATAATCAGGGAATCCTAAATGTACAAATGCTGCTTTCATATCTGGATTTGAAAAATATCCGTAAGCACTAAATATCATCATAGCGCTAATAATTCCAGTTGTTGTCCAATAAATAATTTTGTTCTTGTTCATTTTTCTAATTTTTAGATGATTAATTTTGTTTATTTCTATGATGTAAAATTGCAACAGAAACAAGCCCTAAAACGATGTGATATGATAAAAAAAACCGTTGATAAATGTCAACGGTTTTGAATTATTTTAAAGAGGATACTACAAGTTATCCTTTGTTTACAAGACCAATTCTTGTTTGTTTAAAATTTTGCTCATTAAGCTCTTTCGCGATATAATGCCCTACATTACCTGCAAATATTTCTTTGCTTTCGCTTTGTGGAAAATATTTTTCTTCAAAAATATAATTACCATCAGAGTCTCCTTCAACAACCATTGTTGGACACACAACTAAATAATTGACATCTATAGCTGCAAGATAAGTATAAGCATCCCAATGATCAGCTCGCGGATTTTTCAAAAATGCTGGTTGTCCTGGCAGGTCTCTCCTTAAGGTATTGAAATTCAAAAGTGTCAAACCCGAACCTGCTACTACAATCAATCTTTGTTTTTGCGAAATGTGTTTGGTAACTAATTTTACAAATGGTGTTAGTACTTGTATAGGATCTTCAAGATCTCTATTGGCTACTGCACAGGCTATTGCATCATAATCCTTAATAATTGCTGCAATTTTACTTTCATTGTCTAATTCTCCCGAAATAATTTTTACACCATTAATTGAAAATTCAGTTTGTCGGATATAAACTGTTACTTCATTTCCAAGTTTTAAACTCTCTTTTACAATCTGTTTGCCAACTAATCCTGTAGCTCCAAATACAATTACTTTCATTTTATATTCTTTTTTAATGACTGTTTGTAAGTCACTTTTGTTAAACCCTTTCAACAAATACAGTATGTTATAAATGTCAACTGTTTTAATTTTTTTAAAGTGTCTTGACTTATATATTCACTACAATTTTTCCAAATTGCTGGTTGGATTCTAAATAATTATGAGAAGCAACGATGTCATCAATACTAAAAACTTTATCAATAACTGGTTTCAATTTTTCTTCTGCTAATCCTTTATCAATAAAAGTTATGGCTTGTATTAAAACTTCCATATTGCCCATTACTTCAATAGCTGAATAGCCTCTAATAGTTGGAGTTTTCATAAGAACATCAAATGCTGGGAAACTGGCAGGTTCATGACTTAATGCACCGTAAACAAATACTTTTCCGTTTTCGGCAACCGAGCTTAAAAGATTACTGAATTTAGCACCCACAACAGGATCTAAAATGATATGAGCTCCAACATTATTGGTGATTTTTAAAACTTCCTCTGCTATGTCTTCTGCTGATGTTACAATTACGTGGGATGCACCAGCTTTTAATAGCGCTTCCTTTTTCTTTGCCGAAGTAGTTAAGGCAATTGCAATTCCTCCAACATAATTAGTCATTTGGATAGCTGCCAATCCTGCACTGCTCGAAGCGGCATTAATTACCACAAATTGTCCCGCTTTTAATTGACCCGAATGCACAACCATACCATACATTGTTAGATAACTAGTCCAAACAGATGCTGCTTCATCAAAAGACAAATTAGATGGATATTTGTGTATTGCATAGGCTGGCATATTAATATATTCGCCATAAGAAGCATAGTTGTGTAAAGAAAAACCCGGAACAACATTTACGACATCGCCCACTGCCAAATGCGAAACTTCAGCACCAACTGCTTCGATAATTCCTGCAGCTTCGTAGCCTAATTGAGCTGGAAAAATAGGATTCTCGATGTACATTCCCTGGCGGTACATAGCATCAGCTCTGTTTACACCGATTGATTTAACTTGAATTCTTACTTCTTGAGGTGCTGGAAAAGCAACTTCAATTTGTTCTACTTTTAATACTTCAGGAGCTCCAGCTTCGTGGAAAATAACTGTTTTCGAAATTTTTGATAAATTATTCATTTTTTTATTTGTTTTAAGAGTGTTATTTTTTATTGATTTTTATATGGCAAAGATGCAATGAAAGCAAACCTGATAAAGATGTGATATGATAAAAAAAAACGTTGACATTTGTCAACGTTTTTTATACTTGCTATTTATTATTCAGCAAAACTTCCACCACTCATTGCCTTTTGGAAAGCTTGTAGATTCCAGTATTCACGATAGTTTACAATAAGACCATCACGGAAGGTTACGAAAGTGGCATAGCTCATATCATAAGGATTTCCGTTGCCAATTACAACTCCCGAAGCACTCCATTCTGCAATGGCAACAGTTTCGTCATCAATACCATATATTTTTAAGGTTGGTAGTGATTTTACATCAATATAACTTGGGTAATCTTTCAAATAAGCATACAATGCTTCACGACCTTCAAATCTTGATTGAGAACCTTCTGGGGCAAAAGGGAATTCGGCAACTACGTCCTCGGCACAAAGATCCGACCAGCCTTTCATGTCTTTAGCGAGAAATGTGTCTAAACTGTTACGAAGAAGTTGAGTAGCTGAAGTGTTTTTTAATTTTTCCATTTTTATTTAAATTTTAATGTTATTTTTTTTTATCATTTTGATAAGGCAAAGTTGCATTAAAGGCAGGTCTTGCAACAATGAGATATGATAAAAAAAACCGTTGACATACATCAACGGTTTATAAAAGTTAAAAACTTAAAATGGAGTTTATTTTGTTCCTTGTTTTCTAATCCTGCTCAATGTTTCTTTCGTAATACCCAAAAAAGAAGCAATTATGTGTTGCGGAAATCGTTGAATAAATTGTGGATGATTAGCCGCAAATTCTTCATAACGTTTTTCAGCGGTGTTACTGATAGTTGAACTTAATCTTCGTTGATTGGCAATGGCATTTCTTTCATCCATTATCCGTATCATTTCTGCCATTGAAGGTATTTTTGCCATTAAATCAAGCATTTCAGCTCTTGTAATTATAAGAAGTTCTGTGTCTTCCCAAGCATCAATATTATATTTCGAAGGCGTAAGCATAGTGGAGCTTTCACGATCGTTTGCCCAATAATTTTCTATAAACAGATGCACAATATGTTCTACACCTTTATCATCTACACTGTATTGACGCATAGCCCCTTTTACGATAAAACCTGCGTATTTACATACATCGCCTTCCTGCAAAAAGTATTGTTTCTTTCTTAATTTCTTAGGTTGAAAAGTCGCTGTAATTAAGGCTTGCTCTTCACTTGTAGGTGATAAGCTTGTATATTGGCTGATATAAGCTATTAATTTTTCATGCATTAGTTTGATGATTTATTAAAACAATGCAAGGTATAAAAAATGAATTTTATTTACTTGTATCATTTACTATTTAAAAGACGTGTTTCTTTTTGTTTTAAAAAAGTAAGATAAGATACAACAGTGGCAACAATTATTAAAACAGTTACCCCATATTTATCTATTCCGCCACCATTTGCAATCAATACATACGTAGCTCCAATGAAGTAAAAAATAAAGCCAAAATAAGCCGCTTCATGAAGCTTTTTTAGGGCAGGAATCAGAATGGCAATTGCACCTAATACTTTTACCGTTCCCAGAAATGGCATAAGGTACTGTGGCAGGCCAAGTTCTCTATTCACTTTTACTAATGATTCTAGTTGAAGTATATTTAATATACCTGCAAATCCAACAAATGCAACAAAAACCGTAGTTATCCAATACGTTATTGTAATTGTTTTATTATTCATACTTATTTTATTTAAATTATTAGAATACAAATTTATTTATATTTGCTATCTATTTTATAGTACTATCCTTTTGGATAGCACTATCTAAAAGGATAGCAAAGCAATACAAAAATGGAAGTACAAATACATGAACAAGGAGAATGTCTAAAAATGATTTTGCCTGTAAGAGATGCTTTGGAGGTATTAAATGGCAAATGGAAATTACCCATTATCATTTCACTTTCATTTGGTAACAAAAGATTTGGAGAAATATCAAAAGAAATAAATGGCATTACTGATAAAATGCTGTCAAAAGAATTGAAAGAATTGGAAGTAAATAAAATGATTACCAGAACGGTTTATGATACTTTTCCTCCAACTGTAGAGTATTCAATAACCCAACACGGAAAATCTCTTGATTTAGTTATTACAGAATTGAGAAATTGGGGTATTCAACACCGAAAAGAAGTTATTGGCAAATAAATACGAAGTTAAACCCCGTATTTATTTCACAGCATCATTGACTGTTTGGCTATCTACAAACTGCTCGAAACTGATGATTTTACTGTCTTTCAATTTCCAAACGTGAGCTACTCTGGCTGTGAATGATTTGTCTGTAATTTTATAAGTGCCAGCATACGTTCCGAAAGCAACTACTTTGTCATCACTGGCAACATAATCTTCCGGAGTGAATTTATAATCAATCCATTCGCTTCCTAGTCTGTTAAAAACATTTTTGGTTATTTCTTCTAATCCGATATAAGTCCCTGCATATGGAAAACCTTTGGCTTCTGTCCAGGAAATATTTTCAGCCGAATATTGTGCTAGATTTTTACCGTTTTCTTCCGAAGTTTTTCCTTCGTAAGTGCTTTTTATGATGTCTAGATTTGTCATTGTCTTTTTATTTAAAGAACAGCCTGATAATACAAAAAGTATCGTCAGGCTATTGATGATTAATTTTACCATTTCATTTCTCCGGTATTTACTTTTGCTCCAATCTGTAAGGCAGTTTCAAAAGTAAGTGCTGGGTATTTTGCTTTCAAAGCTGTAATTAAAGCTTCTGATGTTTTATTGGTTTTCAAAGTTTCTTCGTAGAATTGAATGTAGCTTTTGGTATGATTTACAGCAGTGATATCAAATGGAGAATTGGAATTGGCGTGAGCAGGAATTACAATTTCAGGATTCAAAGCAGTGATTTTATCTAAAACTGAGATCCAGCTTTTGCGGGCATCAGCAGTTTGTGCATCTGCCATCCAAAGATGAAAAGTGGTTCCAAAAATATTGATTCCGCCAACAACTGCTTTGATGGAAGGAATCCATACAAAAGTTTTATTCGGGAATTCTTCTAAACCAATTATTTCTAATTTCTGACCTTCCAATTCAATATGATTCCCTTTTAAAACCTGAGGTAAAATAACGTTTGAAGTAATGTTTTTGCCTAATCTTTCGCCCCAGACTTCTAATTTCTTTTGAGCCGTAGCCTTAATATGTTCTACTGTTGCGGGAGATGCATAAGCGGTAACTTCAGGGAAATATTTTTTGAATACTTCCAGTCCGAAGTAAAAATCTGGATCGCCGTGAGAAACAAAAATTGTCGTTAGTTTTTTGCCGCTTGCTTTAATTTCCTGTGCTATTTTTTCGGCATCCGCCAAAGTAAATTGTGCGTCAATCAAAACCGCATCTGTTTTTCCGGATACAATAACTGATGCTACACCAAAACTGTTTTCTGATGCATTGTAAACCTGAAGTTTTAAATCTTTAGTTTCGATAGTTTTGAAACTTTGTGCTTGTGTTTCCATATTAAATAAAATTAAAATTGTTAAAAATACTATTGAGATACTGTTCTTCATTTTTGCGCTGTTTTAAATTAACTCTGCAAAGATGAGACGGTATGCTATCTCAAAACATTAAACTAGTTTAAAAAAATAAAAGGAAATTCTTATTTTTTGACAGCAATTTTCTTTCGAATGTTACTCAAAAAAACATTGGTAATACCCAAATATGCAGCCACCTGAATGTTGGAAAGACGCTGAATAAGATGGGGATATTTTTCTGCAAATTCGATGTAACGGGATTCTGCAGTTTTACTTAGATTATCAATCATTCTGCGCTGAAGGGCAACATGCGTTTTTTGAGTCATTACCCGAAATAGCTTTTCTATTTTAGGCAAATTGGCATAAGCAAATTCCTTGTCTTTTTTAGAAATTAAAAGTACTTCAC